>NZ_JAHBDR010000046.1:0-92116 GCF_019956575.1 Pseudomonas sp. A-R-19 | reverse complement strand
GTGGGAGCGGGCTTGCTCGCGAAGAGGCCGGCACAGCCAACATCTCCATTGCCTGACACACCGCCATCGCTGGCAAGCCAGCTCCTACAAGGGACCGCGTCATGGTCGAAATGATTTGAGCGCCAAACTGTAGGAGCCGGCTTGCTGGCGATGGACTCAAGGGCGCCGCGTTTATCCAGTCCACACGCGTCATCGTTAACGACCATCGCTGGCAAGCCAGCTCCTACAAAGTGGATTGCAGCCAGGCACAGATCCCGGGAGCGCCCAATAAACCGGTGGGAGCGGGCTTGCTCGCGAAGAGGCCGGCACAGCCAACATTCAATCCGGCCTCAGAGCAGGCTCCACGACACCCCGACGTACATCGCCATGCCCTCGCCGGGCGTGGATCGTGCGGCGTCCAGCCCTTTGTCGTCGTAGCCCGGCGTGACCGTGGCGGCATAGTGCTTGTCGGTCAGGTTGCGCAGGTCCAGCCAGGTCTGCCAGTCACCCTTGGGTGCGTTGTAGCCCAGTGTCGCGCCGAATATGGCGTAAGGATCGGCGTAGTAGCTGTTGGCGTAATCGACCGCCACTTTCGACACCCATTGCGTGTTGAACGCGGCGAAAAACCCCTGGGGCCAGTCGTAGCGCAGTTCGCCCTGGTAATAGTGCATCGGCAGGCCGGGCAGGCGGTTGTCGCCGAAGCGGTCATCGTCGCGGTAGTGGAAGTCACTGAAGGTGTAGCTCTGGCGCAGGCTCAACTGGCCGCCATCGCCCGGCGACCAAAGGGGACTCAGCAGGCTGGCTTCCACGCCCTGGTGCACGGTGGGGCTGGCGTTGAGTTCGTAGGGCGTGGTGGCGTTGGCATCCGGCAACACCGAAAGCAGTTCGTGGTGTACCTGGGCGTAGTACCAGGCCAGGCTCCACTGCCCCAGCGAACTGTCGCCACGGCCGCCGATTTCCAGGGTGGTAGCGGTCTGGTTTTGCAGCTTGACCGGATCACGCTGGGCGCCTGTGGCGGGGCCGCTGCCTGCCGGGAATCGAATGTTCGAGCTATAGATCAGCGACCACGGGTGCGGTGCTTCGACCGAGCGACTGAGATTGCCGAACAGTTGCAGGTCAGGTGTCAGCTGATAGCGCAGGCCCACGCGCGGGGCGTAGTCCCAGTCGTGCAGGCTGGTCTTGCCACCACTTTGCGGGTAGGTGACAGTGCTTTCACGGCGGGTGTAGATGGCGGCGAGGCCGGTGGTCAGCCTCAGGTCGTCGGCGATCTCCAGGTCATTGCCCACATGCAGGACGCTGTCCGAACCCTGGTAGGTGAAGTTGCGCATCAACGTACCCGGCGCATAGCCGGCGATGTTGCCGGTGGGGATGCGCACGAACTCGCTGGCGCCGGCATTGGGCAGGTGTTTGGTTGTTCGCAGGCCCACAGTGCTGACGCTTTCCAGGCCCCAGAGCGTGTCGCGACGCTTGTAGTCGAACGTGCCGCTGACATCCGTGTACGCCACCTTCAGGCGGTTGGGCCCCTCACGCAAATCCATTGGGTAGTCGTGGTAGACCAGGCCGGCCTGGATGCTGGAATCGTCATCGATGTAGTAGGTGGTCTTGTTGCCGATAAAGGTGCTGCCCGGCTCGTCGCGGCGGTCGTCCCGCGCCACGTACGCAGGGTTGGCCGCCCGTGGATCGTGCTCGATGGAATGCTTGGTCACCCGTCCCGCGAGGTCGTTGTCGGTCTGGCGGTGGCGCAGGTAGAAGCGCGTTTCCAGGTTGGGATTGAAGCGATAACCGAAGTTGGCGATGACGCCCTGGCTCTCGCTGGCCGTGTGGTCCTGGTAGCCATCGGCGTTTGCGTCGGTCATGGCCAGGTAGTAATCGAAGGCACCCAGCACCTGTCCGGAGCTGACCTGACGTTGTTGATAACCGTGACTGCCCGTTGCGTAGCGCACCTGCAACTTCGGCGCGTCGTAGCCGGTGTGGCTGACGTAATCGATGGCCCCGCCCAAGGCCAGGGCGCCGCGGTCGAAACCGTTGGCGCCGCGCAGCACTTCCACATGGTCGAGCCACAGCGGCTCCAGCAATTCATAGGGCGTGCCGCCAGGGCCGGTCAGCGGCAGGCCGTCGAGCAGGGTGTACAGCCCCGAGGCATGGGCGCCCGGGGCGCGGTTGATGCCCGATCCACGGATCGAAATCTTCACCCCTTCGTTGCCCGCCGACTGGGCATAGATTCCCGGCTGGTAAGCCAGCACATCCTGGTTGCTGGCGACGCGACCCTGCAACGGGCGGCGCATGTCGACCACATTGGTGCCGCCGGGCACCCGGGCCAGCCGAGCCTTGGCGTCTTCGATCGCCAGGTCCTCATCACTCTGGTCCTCGGCCCCGATCAACACTTGCCCCAGTTCCAGGCCCTGAGCCTCGGCCATGGCCGGACAAACAAGGGCCAGGCCCAGCAATGCAGTGGGCAAGTATTGAGGCGAGGGCATGGGGAAAACTCCAGACGGACGGGAACAGGCAATGAACAGTGCGACGCAAGAAGGAACGAAGGGAGCACATGGCAATTTTGTTTTTTTGTGTCCGCCAAGGGCTGGCGGCTGGCGGTTCAGCAGCGGTGCCAGCAATGCGCACATGCCGCGCCAGTGCGAACCTTCCCAGTAAATCCGTTGGCAGGCATCGCAGCGCAGGAAGTGCGCAGTTCGCGTGTGCCGCGCCAGCGAGTCAGTTTGAGGCAGAACGATCGATGCCAGCCGAAGGCAGTGGCGCTACGGCTCTCCAGAAAATCGAACTCCGGATTCCAGATAAGCGAGCCATAGGCAAAGATCCAAAGCTCTTGTGGTTTGTATTCGTACAACAGTGCCTCCACCATCGCATCAAACTCTGCCTTGGTGTGTTCGGCCGTGCCCGGTTCGGGACCGGGATCGGGCTCAAAACACTCAACGCGAGCGACAAGTTCTGCCGTCAGGTCCAGTCCTTTGGCGGGCTTGGTTCTCAGGGGTGCCATATCGGTCCTCCCGCCATGGGTTAAACATTGAACGCGTGGTCAGAGTTTTTTCAGGAAACCCAGTAACAGCTCATTGACCTCGGTCGCGCGTTCTCGCTGAATCCAGTGGCCGGCACCTTCAAGGATATGGCAGCCGCGCAGTCCTGGCAGTGTCTGCGCGAAGGCTTCGATCTGCCGCGCGGAGCCCGGGAACTTCAGCACCGCGTCGCGGCTTCCGGCAATGAACATCGACGGCTGCCGGATAATGCAATCGCGCCAGGGCGCCAGCAGTGCCCATGAGCGTGTCATGTTGCGGTACCAGTTCAAGCCGCCGCGAAATCCGCTGCGGGTGAATTCGCGGGTGTAGTAGGCGATGTCCTCAAGGGTCAGCCAGGCGGGCAGGGTTTCGGGCTCGATCGCCCCCCCCAGGAAGCCTTTGCCCGGCTGCAGTTGACCGAACACAAGCGCATCGGGGCCGTCACCCGAGCCACTGAAGTAGATGCGCCGGATCGACGATTCGACATCCCTTTCCAGCTCGGCCTCGGCCACACCCGGCGTCTGGAAATACTGGATGTAGAAGTCGCTGATACCCCGCGCGGCAAGCGCGCCCAGGAGTTCCACGCGCCCGGGGGGCGAGAAGGGGACGCTCATGCCGACCACTGCGCGGAACATATCGGGTCGCATCAATGCGGCGCTCCAGGCCACCAGCGCGCCCCAATCATGACCGACGATCACGGCTTGCTGTTCGCCGAGTGCGTTGACCAACTCGACCATGTCGCCTACCAGGTGGAGTGTGGTGTAGGCGTCGGGTTCGGCCGGCGCATCCGTGCCGCCATAGCCACGCATGTCGGGCGCGACCGCTCTATAGCCGGCCGCCGCCAGCGCAGCAAGCTGATTGCGCCATGAGTACCCTAGCTCCGGGAAACCGTGGCATAGCAGGACCAACGGGCCTGAGCCCTGGATTGCGACCTGCATGCGGATGCCATTGATGTCGAGTATTTCGAGGTGTGGCTGATTCATGTGTGCTTCCTGCAATTCAAGCGATGGACTCCAGCAACCGCGGCAGATTCGTCAGGGCCTGTTGTTTGCTGACAGAGAGCCGGTGCAGCTGTGCCAGTTTCTCGGTGTCGGTTACTTGAAAGCCCCTGACCACCGCGGTCAGAAAGTACAAGCGCGACTGCCTGATCCAGTGGGTCAGGCCTTCATGCTCTCCCCAGCGTAGTTGGTTACCCAGGTAGACCGCCCACATTCTGATCCAGTCCGTGGGGACGTGGGGGGTGGGGACCATTGTGCAAAGCGCGTTCATTTGCGCTTGATCGTCCAGATGGCTTTCGACATAGGCGATCAAGGCCGCGCTGAACAACGGTTGGCAACTGCTTAACATCCACAGGTTGATCTTGCTCCCATCGAACACCTTCATATCCGGCATTGTCGGGATGCCACTGGCACTGCAGTCAATGTGCAGGGCATTTGGACTTGTGGCGATGCTGCCTTGCTCGAGCACGATGCGAGTTGGCTCGATCACCTGTACCTTGCCCAGGCGCACAATGTTGTCGATGCGTCGAAGCTCACTTAATTCTGCCTGGGTGACAGTGGCGCAGCGGTAAGCCGTGGGGTCGACGGACTTATCCATGCGCAGCAGCTGACCGGATGCCTCAAGCCTTGCGAACAGGTCAGGGATCGAATCTGCGGCGGCGATGGCCTTGAGTTGTGCCGTGAGGCCGCCGATGGTTCGTTCGAAGTTATCGAGGCCAGGTTGCAGGTTGGCGCGGTCGATCAACCACGGATCGCTCGGCATGATCCAGCAAATTTTTTCGGGCGCAATACCGTTTTGCAGACACCACAGGCAAGCATCGATCCCGGTCTTGCCCGATCCCACCACTACGTAGCTTGCGTGTGGCTGCTGGATCTTCGGCAGGTTGTTCAGTGGCACGCATTGCACGCCGGGCTCCACCTTGTACCTGGGCGGGTGGGTCGAGGGCACTGCCGTCTGGGCATGGGTGGCGTCTACCACCTTTTTGTCGACCTGGACCTGATGGTTTGCGCCGCTGACCAGTGAGGTAAAGCGGTGCTCGTCAATGCCGTCGCCGGTGTAGTTGCACATGGGGAAGTAACGGACCCGACCTGACGGCAGAAACTGCTGATTCATCACCTGGTCGTAGTAGCTGACCACTTCGGCGCCGGAGGCTAGCTCATACAAGCCCTCGTTCAGTCGGGCATGGTCTTTGGTTCCACTGCCCAGTTCCCGTGAGTTGACGCCATAGAAGGCCGAGGGCTGGTGTAATCGGACAAAAGGGTAGGCATCATTCCAGTGCCCGCCTGGTCGGTCGTGTCGATCCACCATCACGATCTGTGCATTCGTTTCCTTGAGCAGTGTATCGACGAAAGCCATGGCCATCGCGCCAGCACCGATGATCAGATAGTCGGTTTCGATCAGGTTTGCTTCCATATGCTTTCGCCTTTCTGAAGGTTGCTCCTTTTGACCTCAGTAGATTAGCTAGCAATACCTGGCCGTATAGAACGAATACTCCTCACACGCATAACTGATGGAACTGAATTACGCCTCACCAGCCGTTTCTGCGGCACTGGCCGCCAGTACCGCGCGTGCCACTTCATTGGATCGGCCAGCTGACGATACCCCGCCGGTAATTGCGACCCCATCATCGTTTCCATGCGCCGGAACAGTTCCTGGTGCTTGATCTCGTCGTTGGAAAAACGCACCAGCGCTTCGAGTGCGAGTTGATTGTCGAATACATGGGCCCGACCTTGATCGAGCATTTTCGCACTGATGAATCGCTCGACCAGGCCAAAGATGTACGCATAGGTTCGGCCCTGGATCTGGCTGAGCAGGCGTGCCTCGGCCGTGGCGAGAAAGCCCAGGCGGTCGACCAGCGAGAGTCCGTCGGGCAGGAACTTGCGCGAGAAGTCGAAACGGCGGTCCTGTAGCAAATCACGGTCGATCTGCCATTCGGTTTTTTTCGATGACCTGACCATCTGCGCATAGCGGGCGGTGTTGCCTGACTCAGAGTCGGGTAGGGTGACGACGCTATTCATTTGGATCTCCTGTTGCACTGGGGTTGACGTCGGAGCCACTGACCATGGAAACCGCTGGGGACAGTCCCGATCGCTGAGTCCGCGTTGGTGCTAATCTAGGCGTCGCAGTTCAGGCGGTGAATGACCAGTGCGCCTGAAAACCTGCTCAGGCGTCCGGAAGGAGGGCTGGCAATTGCTGGATGCGCTTTCTGATGTATTGCGTGTGATTCGGCTGTCTGGGGGGGGCTTCCTCGAGGCGGAACTCACTGCGCCCTGGTGCATCAACGGAAGACTCTCGGCGGAGGATTGCAAACCGTTCCTGGCGACACCCCGACATATCATTGCCTCGCATTTTGTCGCCGCCGGAAGCATGCAAATACAAATCGACGGTGGTGCCGTCATGGACGTGGGGGCAGGCGAACTTATCCTGCTGCCTCGCAACGACGCCCATTCGTTTGGCAGCGATCTGAGCATTGCGCCCATGCCGGCGCGCGAAGTGAACCAGTCGCCGGAAGTTGGCGGCATATCACGGATCAAGTACGGCGGGGGCGGCGTGGCCACGCAGCTATTGTGTGGATTCCTCGGCTCTGAAACACCCTTCAGTCCGTTGCTGTCGTCGCTGCCTTCCTTATTGAAACTGGACTTGCGTGCGACGGCTTCCGGCGTCTGGATCGAAAGCTCATTCCGTTTTGCCGTCAGTGAAATCGCGGCCGGGCGCGTCGGCTCGACAACGGTCATCGCCAAGCTGTCGGAATTGCTCTTCGTCGAAGCTGTCGGCCAGTATGTCGCCAGCCTCCCCGCCGAGCGGCGCGGGTGGCTGGCGGGGTTGCGCGATCCGCATATCGGGCGTGCACTGGCGCTGCTCCATGCCCGTCCGACCGAGGACTGGACGGCTGAAGCCCTGGCGCTGGAGGTGGGCATGTCGCGCTCGGTGTTCGCGGAGCGCTTCACGGCGTTGGTCGGCCAGCCACCGATGCAATACCTGACGCTCTGGCGTATGCATGTGGCGGCTCAACAGCTGCGTGAAGGTCGTGGCAATGTGGCGCAAATCGGCTTTGCAGTGGGCTATGAGTCCGAAGCCGCGTTCAGCCGCGCCTTCAAGCGCCAGTTCGGTACATCCCCCGGCACTTGGCGCAGGCAATCGGTATGAAAGCGTTTGGTGCCAGCCGTAATGTTGTTCGCTTGAGTTTTGTTGCGTCAGGCAAGCATTTCGCAATGCCGGATCAGTCGAAAGTAACCCTGGTGCTCCTTTGTGGGGGCGAGCCTGCTTGCGAAGGCGGCCTGACAGCCGGCCTGTCTTTTGTTTTGATTGTGTACATATCCGTTGCTGCGGTGATGGCGGCTTATGGTTTCGCCCTTACGGCGAGTCCCTTTTGGCAAACGCCCCAAAAGGAACCAAAAGGTCTCACCCCTGGCGTCCGGCCCCTCGCCTAGGCTCGGCGTTCCTTCGCTCCGGCATTCATCCGGGGGCATCGCCCTCCGGTTGGCTTCGCTGGCACCTACATGCGATGAGTTCGACTGCGTCGAACGGCGCTGCGCGCCAATCCCCGGATGAACACCGGAACGAGGCCTTCCGAGGGGGCGGGTGAGTCAAGATCAAGAGCTGCAGGCGAGCTAACGCTCGGCCTGATGAGTGGTGAGGGGCGTGGGTGTACGTCGATTTGCCTTTGCTCTTCTGTGGGAGCGGGCTTGCTCGCGAAGGCGGCCTGTCGGCCGACCAATTTCTTTCAGATGTACTCAATCCCTGTAGGAGCCGGCTTGCCGGCGATGGCGGTGTGTCAGGTGCAGCAGTGTTGGCTGGGATGACGTCATCGCCGGCAAGCCAGCTCCTACAGGGAGGTGTGTACAGCCTAGCGATCAGGCCGGCCGGTAGGCCGCCTCGGTTTGGCTTTGGCTTTTGATCTTCTTGCCCCCTCGAGAGGCCGAGCCTGGGCGAGGCACCGAACGAAAGGGGCAAGAGCCCTTTGGTTACTTTGGGGCTTTTCCAAAGTGACCCGCTGTAAGAGCGGAACCCTAAGCGGCCGTTACCGCAGAAACGGATATGCACACCGCCCCACCACGTCTTAAGTGAACAACATTTCGGTGCCAGCCGGACATTCTGGACATAATCAAGGTCCAGATCTCGATTATCCGGCTTCACGCATGACGATTCCCGGCCCTACAGGCAGTACTGGCTGGTGGGCAGCACATCGATTTTGTCGAAATCGAGGAAGCGGCTGCAGCTGTCCATCATCACGGCCAGGTTGTGCTGGAATTTCGCTTCGTCGCCCACCGCATCGAAAAAGGCCATGGGATCGGTCATGGCCGCCGGCGGAAAACATTCTTCGACGATGGCATCGATCCGTGGAGCGCCGTGCGTCAAAGCCAGCACCACCAGGTTTTGCACGTATTGGAAGTTATCTTGCGTGTCCACGGCCACCGCCGTGTGATGGTTGCGCCAGATGTCCAGCCAGGCCTCGGGAGTCAGGCGTGGAGGGCGGGTCAGCAGGGCCAGTTGGGCGAACCCGTGGGTACGTTCACCGGGCGTTGCGCGGAAGCGAGTATTGGCGATAGCGACCGACTCGCAGACCAGGTAGGCGGCCATGCGCGCCGTTGCCGCATTGATCACGTCGTCGAAAGGGCGACGAGCCGGCCCGTTGGCGCTGTCCAGCCACAGCGACAGGCTGCCATCGGGCAGTGGTCGATTGTTTTCCTGGCGCAGGCCGGCTGCAGGCTGCACATCGGCATCGGACAGGTTCAGTTGCACAGCACGGGCACCGAGTGCCTGCAATTGCCCGGCGACCTCACTGCGCAGGCGATGGGCGAAGGTATCAGGACTGACTTGAGTATCACGCCACAGCAGGTAGATGACTTTTTCCATAGCTATCGAGCTCCTCGTTGCGGTTGATGGATGGAGCAGCGGTCGTGCTGCCTGGTCCACCCGAATGACCGAAAATCCCTGGCGTCATAGTCAATCAAGGTCAGCCTTGGGTAATACCTCAAACAGACTATTGACCAACGATATGAGGGCAATGGCTTCGCTCGACGTCGGGCAGCCCTGCAAAACAGCAGCTAAGCTTTCGTGCGCTGGGGCGGCAGTGAGACGTGTTGCCTTGGAGTATCTATGTCGGGCAAGGGAGCCATCCGCCATGAGTGCCGAACAGAGTCATTACAGCCCGCCGACCCTCCTGGTGGTCGATGACACACCCGATAACCTGATGCTGATGACTGATCTGCTCAAGGATCGCTACCGGGTCAAGGCCGCCAATAGCGGTGAAAAGGCTTTACGCGTACTTCAGGGCGACACACTTCCGGACCTTATCCTGCTAGATGTGATGATGCCCGGGCTATCGGGCCATGAGGTGGCGCAGCAGCTCAAGCGTGACGCGCGTACCCGCGACATTCCGATCATCTTTCTGACGGCCATGGCCGCGACCGAAGACGAGATCCTTGGCCTGGAGCTGGGCGCTGTCGACTACATCACCAAACCGATCAGGCCGGCGCTGGTTCTGGCGCGGGTGGATACCCAGCTCAAGCTCAAGGCCGCGCAAGACTTCCTGCGTGATCACAACGACTATCTGGAAAAGGAAGTGGCGCGCCGGACCCGCGAGGTGATTGCGATCCAGGATGTGGCCATCCAGGCCATGGCTTCACTGGCCGAGACTCGCGACAACGAAACGGGCAACCATATCCGGCGGACCCAGCACTACATCAAGGTGCTGGCCGAGCATCTGCGTGATCATCCGCGTTTCAGTCATTTTCTTACCGACGACACCATCGCGTTGTTGTTCAAGTCGGCGCCGCTGCACGACATCGGCAAAATCGGCATTCCCGACCATATCCTGCTCAAGCCGGGACGCTACACCGAGCAAGAGTTCGAGATCATGAAGACTCATACGACGCTCGGGCGTGACGCCATCCAGCATGCCGAGGACCAGCTCGGCATTCGCGCCGAGTTCCTCAGCCTGGCCAAGGAGATTGCCTACAGTCACCAGGAAAAGTGGGACGGCAGCGGGTATCCCCAAGCGCTGGCGGGTGACGACATCCCCATCAGCGCCCGGTTGATGGCAGTAGCGGACGTCTATGACGCGTTGATCAGCCGTCGGGTCTATAAATTGGGGATGCCTCACGCGCAGGCCGTCGAGATTATTCGTCAGGGGCGAGGCACGCACTTCGATCCGGACGTCTGCGATGCCTTCCTCGATTGCGTTGAACAGTTCCAGACCATTGCCGCGCGTTTCGCCGATACCGATCAGGACATGGCCGCCAAGCGGGCGGCCCTGGAGCGTACCGGCCAGACTCCGTGAACCCGCTGTTACCCCTTTGTCAGTGTTTTCACCAGGTCCTTGAGGATAGTCATGGCCCGATTGCGCAACCTGCTTGAGCGCCTGGCGCTGCTTCACAAACTGATCCTGGGTTTCGCTGCGCTGCTGCTGTTGGTGCTGGTGCTCGGCGTGCAAAGCCTGCGCACGCAGCAATCGCTGAAGCAGGACATGCAGAACCTCTATCTGCAGGAACTGGTCGGCATGGAGCACCTGCAGGAAGCACGGGTGCTCCTGCCGCAAATGATGCAAGGATTGCAGCGTGCGGTGGGCACCGACAGCGCACAGATTCGCGTCGAATCCCTGCAGCGGTTGCGTGATACCCAGGATCGCCTGCAGCAGGCGGTGGCCCATGCAAAAGTGACCCTCAAGCGTGCGGAAAACCTGGCGCGTCTGGCTGAATTCGACCTGCTGCTGCAACAATTGCAGGGCCAAAGCGACCGGGCGTTCGTGTTGATCGACCAGGGCCAGCAGAGCAAGGCGCTGTTGCTGCTCAATAGCACTGAGTTCCAGCAAATCGCCGAGCAGGCCGACGCCCTTTTGTATGCGATCGCCCAGATCAAGGAAGCCTCGATTCGCGACACGGCCAAGGACATCGCCGAGTTTGCCGAGCACAGCACCATGCTCACTTACGTACTGTTGTTCGGTGGCTTGTCGCTGGCATTGCTGTTGTCCTGGGTCGTCAGCCAGTCGATTCGCAATCCGCTCAACCGGGTGCGAGTGGCGGTCGATCACTTGGCCTCGGGGCAGCTCGATCAACCGATTCCCCATACCGACCTGAACAACGAAACGGGTGATCTGGCGCGGGCCATCGCCAAACTGCAGACCGAGTCCCAACAACTTGAGCGTCAACGCTGGATCAAGGCGCATACCGCACAATTGCAGGTCGATCTGCAGCAGGCAGAAACGCCGGAGGAACTGGCGCAGGTGTTCCTGCAATGCATGGCGAGCCTGCACGGAATCTGCCAAGGGGTGCTGTACAGCGCGCAGGAGGACGCTGGCACGCTGCATTTGATGGGCCGCTATGCCACTGATTCCGAGCGCCCACCCGAGGTGCAAGTCATGTTCGGCGATGGCCTGCTGGGACAGTGCGCGGTGGATCGCCTGCCACGTCAGTTCCAGGCGATGCCGGAGCAATATTGGCGTTTGCGCTCGCCGCTGGGCGAGGTCCCGGCCCGTTGCCTGCTGCTGCAACCCATTGTGCGTGGCGAGCGCTTGCTGGGAGTGCTCGAACTGGCTGGCCTGGAACCCTTGGGCGAGCGCGAATTGCTGCTGTTACAGGAAGCCACCCCACGTTTGGCCGCAGCCATGGCGATTCTCGAGCGTAATCAGGCGGTCAAGACCCTGTTGGCGGAAACCCGGCGCCAGGCCAATGAAATGGCGGAGCAGGCGCTGCAACTGGAGCAGCAGGCACAGGCACTGGAATCCCAGCAATCGGCGTTGCGCGCCACCGAAGCCTGGTATCGCGGGATTATCGAAGCGGCGCCGGACGGCATGCTGGTGGTGGATGCCGAAGGACAGATCCTGCGCACCAATCGCCAACTGGATCAGTTGTTCGGCTATAGCGCCGGTGAGCTGCTCGGCGAGTCCATCGATCGCCTGGTGCCGTTGGCCAGTCGAGGGCGCCACGTGGCGCTGCGCAAAGGATTCATGGCCCACGGCGAAACCCGCCAGATGGGTGCCAATCTCGACGACCTGCAAGGCGTGCGCAAGGACGGCAGTCTGTTCTCGGCAGAGATCAGCCTGTCGCATCTGCCGAGGCTGGAAGGGGGCGGAGCCTGCGTGTGCGCTTCGGTGCGCGACGTGAGTGAACGCCGTCATCTGCAGGCGGCACTCAAGGCCAGCGAGGCTCAGCTGCGCGCAGTCCTCGACAGCAGCCCGGTGGCCATGGTGATCAGGGACGTCGACGGTCGTCCGACCTACTGCAATCCGCAGTTCGACAGCTTGTTCGGAACGCGTCTGGCTGAGCTCGAGGGTGTGGATCCGGGGCAGTTCTGGGTCGACCCTGCGGCGCACCAGCGCTTTCTTGAAGCGGCATCGCAAGGTCCGGTGCTGAACTTCGAGACGACCCTGAAACGTGCCACAGGCGGGCGCGTCGACGTACTGGTTTCGTCCGTCACGATGACGCCGGGAGAGCGGGGCATGGGGGCCAACTGGTACTTCGACATCACCGCGCGCAAGATCGCCGAGGCCGAGGTACAGCGCGCCCGCGAGGCCGCAGAAGAGGCGACCCGGGCCAAGAGCAATTTCCTCGCCACCATGAGTCACGAGATCCGCACGCCGATGAACGCCATCATCGGCATGAGCTACCTGGCACTGCGAACCGAACTCGACCATCGCCAACGCAACTACATCGAAAAGGTCCATCGCTCGGCGGAGTACCTGCTGGTGATCATCAACGACATCCTCGACTTCTCCAGGATCGAGGCCGGCAAGATGCACCTGGAGCACATTCCCTTCCACCTCGAGGACGTGCTCGACAGCTTTGCCAGCATGATTGGCCTGAAAGCCGAGGATAAAGGCCTGGAATTGCTGTTCAGTACAGATGCCGAACTGCCGACCGCCTTGATCGGCGATCCATTGCGACTTGGCCAGGTGCTGATCAACCTGGGCAACAACGCGACGAAGTTCACCGAGCAGGGCGAAATCGTGCTCGGAGTAGAGCGGCGCGGCTCGGCAGCAGAGCAGGTACAGTTGCATTTCTGGGTACGTGACAGCGGGATCGGCATGAGTACCGAGCAGTGCTCGCGCCTGTTTCAACCGTTCAGCCAGGCCGATAGCTCCACCACCCGCAAGTACGGTGGCACGGGGTTGGGCCTGGCCATCTCCCGGCATCTGGTGGAGTTGATGGGCGGACACATCTGGGTCGAGAGTGAGCCGGGCCTTGGTTCCACTTTTCATTTCGAGGTGAGCCTGGGCGTGCAGCGCGACAGTCAACTGCGGCGCATGGTGACCGCCGACGAATTACTGGGCAGCCGTGTGCTGGTGGTCGATGACAACGCCAGCGCGCGCGAGATCCTGTCCAGCATGGCGCGCAGCTTTGGCGTGGAGGTGGACGTTGCGCACAGTGGTCGGGCCGCACTGGACATGCTGGTGGAGGCCGAAGCCAAGGTGCTGCCCTATGATCTGGTGCTGATGGATTGGCGCATGCCCGGCATGGACGGTGTGGAGACGGTACGGCAGATGCGTGCCGCCAAACTGGCGCAAACGCCGTCGGTGATCATGGTCACGGCTTTCGGTCGCGAAGAGGCTCGCGAAGTGGCCAGCCGGCACGGCATTCAACTGCCGGTGGTACTGACCAAGCCAGTGACGCCGTCCACTTTGCTTGAGGCGCTGGGCACAGTGCTCGGCAAGATACCCCAGGCCGATACCCGCACCAGCGAACGACTCGGTCAGAGCGCCAGCGCCATGGCCAGCCTGCGTGGCGCGCGATTGCTGTTGGTGGAAGACAATGAGCTGAATCGCGAGCTGGCCTGTGAACTGCTGGAGAGCGCCGGGATCGAGCTGTGTCTGGCCATTCACGGCGCAGAAGCGCTTGAGCAACTGGCGCGTGACGCCGACTTCGATGGCGTGTTGATGGACTGCCAGATGCCGGTGATGGACGGTTATACCGCGACCCGCAAGATACGTGAGCAGTCACGTTGGGCGAACCTGCCGGTGATCGCCATGACGGCCAACGCCATGGCGGGAGACCGTGAGCGGGCGCTGGCCTGCGGCATGAACGACCACATCTCCAAACCCTTGAACGTCGACGACATGTTCGCCACGTTGGCCAAGTGGATACATCCGCGAGCTGACCGTGGCGCGAAGTCGGCCGATGTTTCAGCGCTCACCACGGAGTCAGCGGCGAGTCTGCCAGCCAGCCTTCCCGGTATTGATTTGAACGCGGGCCTGGGCACCTGCATGGGCAAGGTCGAACTCTATCTGCGCCTGCTGCGCAAGTTTCGCTCCAGCCACCAGGCTTTTTGCGCCGAGTTCCTGGCTGCCCGAGGTCAAGGCGATCCTTCGGCGGTGGTCAGGCTGGCCCACACCTTACGGGGTACGGCGGGCAACATTGGTGCCGTTGAAGTGGCGAACGCCGCCGCCGCGCTGGAGCAGGCATGCCAAAGCGATGGGGCGCAGCAGGAGCTGGCCGACCGGCTGGCGGAGGTTGAACGCTGCCTGACACCGGTGCTGGAAGGATTGTCGGTGCTCGGCGAAGCGACATCGTCCGCAGACTCATCGAGCGTGCCACCGGGCAGCGAGTGGCATGTGCAATTGGCCCACGCCCGGTCTCTGCTGGCCGAGAGCGACACCCAGGCGCTGACGGCCTTGCTCAAACTGCAGGGGCTGGCTTCAGACCCGCGGATGACCGAGCAGTTGCTTCGGGTTGTGCGGCAAGCGGAGTGCTTTGACTTCGATCAGGCGCTGGAGTTGCTGGAAAACCTGTCCTGATCAATTGCCATGAGCGGACATGCGAGTCGTGTTTCCAGCAATCCTCATACCCGGCTCAGGCCGTGTAGAATTTCAGGCCAGCACCCCATTATTTCGAAAAAACATGCCTGCACACATTCGCCTGGCTTTACCCGATGACGCGCATTTGTTGCCCCGTATTGAACGGAGCGCTGCGCAAGCATTCCGTTCGATCGAAGAACTGGGTTGGCTGGCGGACGCCGCCACCATGACAGTCGAACGTCACAGGCAGTTGATCGCGTTTTCAACGTGCTGGGTGGCAGTCGATGCTGATGCCCGGCCTCAAGGTTTCCTGAGCGCAGAACGCCACGGCAGCGATCTTCATATCTACGAGTTGTCGGTCAGGCGGTCCGCGCAGGGGCAGGGCTGGGGGCGAAAACTGGTGGAAACGGCGATGGACTATGCGCGATTGCAACAGCTGGCTTTGGTGACGCTGACAACGTTCACACAGGTGCCCTGGAACGCGCCCTTTTACCGGCGGCTGGGGTTTGAGCATTGTGCGGGGGCAACGTTGGATAAGCGCCTGGCAGAGATCCTGGCTCAGGAATATGCCTGCGGTTTTGCACCCGATAGTCGCTGTGCAATGTCATGGCGGGTGCCCCAGGTGCCATAGCGTGCGCCAACCACAGGTCTGCAATCGGACCCGCCAGGAAGGCGGGCCCGAAGGGGGTCAGAGCTTCGGCAATTGCCCGATGCGGCCCATCATTTCGGTGACGATCTGCAAGTCCAGCAGGAACTGCTCGGTGGTCTTGAACTCGTTGTCGTTGTGACCGGTGTATTTGACGTCCGGCATGGCCAGGCCGAATTGCACGCCGTTGGGCAGTTCATGCACGGACGTAGCACCTGCGGAAGTGCCGAACTTGTGTTCCATGCCGAGGTTTTCGCTGGCCACCGCGAGCAGGGCCTTGACCCATTCACCCTCGGGGTTGCGGTACATCGGTTCGGCGATCGACAGGTCGAAGACCGGTGCGATGCTGGTCTTCTTGCTCCAGGCATCCAGCTTGCCGGCGATTTCGGCTTTGAGCGCCTCCGGCGACTTGCCCTTCGGTACGCGCAGGTTGACCGCGAGTTTGAAGGTTTTGTCGTCCATCCCGACATAGGTCAGGGACGTGGTCAGCGGGCCCATGAACTCATCGGCAAAACCAACCCCCAACTTGCCACCCAAGTAGTCCAGTCCCCAGTTGTCGGCGGCGTAGCGGGCGGCGTCAGTGATCTGGTTGTGCTTGAGCGCCACCTTGCCGTCGAGGCTATTGATGAAGTCGAGCATCCTGGCCACCGGGTTGACGCCGGACTCGGGCTCGGAGGAGTGCGCGGACACGCCGGTGACCGTCAACTTGACGTCCTTGCCGTCGACCTTGGCCGTCACTTCGAAGTTGCCGCCGTTGCGCTTGGCATATTCGCTGCCGGCGGTTTGCAGGCTGGCGGCCAGTTCGGCGGGCTTGTCGGTTACCAGGGTCGCGACCGATGTTGACGGAATCTGGTTGGTGGCCAGGCCGCCGGTCATCGAGATGATCTCCGCGCCTTTGCCCTCGCCAGCGCGCTTGGCGAAGCTGGCCATGACGGTGCCGTAGCCTTTCTCGGCGATCACCACCGGGTAGCCGCCATCGAGCGCCAGGTTGTAGTTGGGCGTCGGGTTGCGTTCGAAGTAGTAGGGGATGGCGTCGCCCGTGGTCTCTTCGGTGGTGTCGACCAGCAGCTTGAAGTTGCGCGCCAGCGGCAGCTTCTCTTCCTTGATGATCTTCATGGCGTAGAGCGCCACCACGATGCCGTTCTTGTCATCCTCGGTGCCGCGGCCATACATGCGATCGCCAATCAGGGTGACCTTGAACGGGTCGAGGCGGGTGCCGTCCTGCAGCACCCAGTTCTCCGGTGTCACCGGCACCACATCGGCGTGGGCGTGAATGCCCACGACTTCATCGCCGCTGCCTTCGAGGGAAATCTCGTAGACGCGGTTGTCGATGTTGCGGAAGTTCAGGTTGAACGCCTGGGCGAGGCCCTTGATCTTCTCGGCGATCTTGAGGAATTCGGGATTGTCGTGCTGGGCCACCCCTTCCACGTTCACTGTCGGAATGGCCACCAGTTCCTTCAAGGTTTCGGTGGCGGCGCTGCCGTATTTCACCCGGGCATAAAGACCGAGCAAACGATGGATTTCGTTCTGCTGCTCGGCGGACAGCGTCTTGTTGTCGAGGAAGGCACCGATGGCCGCGCCGAGGTTGTCGGTCCTGGCGATATCGCTCTTGGCCAGGCTGGCGAGGAACTGCCTGAAATCCTTGACCGACGCATCATTGAAAGTCTTGAGGATGACCGCGCTCTGTTCTGGCGTGATGTTGGCTTGCGCAGCCGTGGTGAACGACGAAAGGCTGGCGAGCATGAGGGTGGTCGCAGCCAGGTGCTTGAGTGAAAAATCCATTGCTGGGGGCATTCCTTTGCAGGCGGGTTGTAAGAAATATCTGATCGCTTTGTCAGAAACATCTCAAAACTAACACCACGAGCCTGTGAAGCGGGAGCCCCTGAAGTGGGATCTGTCGCACAGAAACGCAAAAGCGGCGCAGAAACGAAAAACCGCCCATCAGTGCTTACATTCTGCCAGCACCACTTGGCAGGTGCTCGGTGTGCCGCCCGATCGGCCGGCATAGCGGGCGCAATTGCTTAGGGATTTCTGCCGGGCCATGCTCAAGGTGTCGCCCCAGGCGAGGCCACCTTCGCCGACGGTGGGGAGTGCTTTTGCATAGCAGGCCGAGCCAATATTTGCGGCGGAGTAGCGAGCCGCGCTGGATTTGCCTGAACAGCCGGCTATCAACGCCAGATCGACGGCGAGCAGGGATAGCAGGATCCATGACGAGCATTGGCGTACAGTATGTCCCGTCATCCCGGTTCCCCTGTAGCAACAGGCGCATTTGCGATCGTACCTGGCCGGATCAGGGCTGGGGGCACACTCTTTCCCTGAGCCTATCCTTGCGGCATCGATCCTGCTGCTCCTTTCGTCTGCTTTCCCAAGTTCGGCGTGTCTGGCCGTCCGAGAGTCGAGTTGAGCTCGCTACAGGCCACTGAACATACTGATGATCACGGCATTGACCAGGTCAATGAAAAAGCCGCAGACCAACGGCACGATCAGGAACGCCTGGTGCGCCGCGCCGTACTTTTGCGTCACGGTCGACATGTTGACGATGGCCGTCGCGGTGGACCCGAGGGCAATCCCGCCGAATCCCGAAGCAATCACGCACGCTTCGTAATCACGCCCCATCAAGCGAAACACCACAAAGTACGTATAGGCGACCGTCAGCAGAATTTGCAGGGTCAATGCGCACAGAATGAACATCAATGCGCCGCTCAGTTGCCATAGCTGAAGCCCCATCAGGGCCATGGTCAAGAACATGCCCAGGCAGATGTCGGAGATCAGCGAAAGGCCCTGGCTGGCACCGCTCCAGCTTTTCAGGCGTTGATCACCCACAACGGCGAGAACGATGTGGTGAATGACGATGCCCGCGAACAGGCAACTGACAAATTTGGGCAGGGTGACGCCGGCATCGACCAGCAGCAGGTTGAGCCCATAACCGGCCATCAGGGTCAGGTTGAGCCACATCCAGGCCCAGAGCACGTCGTAGTAGTCCAGTGGCTTGCTCGGTTGCTGGTCGAGAATGCCAACTTCCAGTGTCGCATCCCCCGACGTCGATAGCTGATAACGATGTATCAGTCGGTTGGCGATCGGGCCGCCGATGACGCAAGCGGCAATCAGGCCGACGGTGTTGCTGGCGATGCCCAGTTCGTGTGCGTTACTGATCCCCAGCTTATCGATGAACAGCGGCGCCCAGGCCAGGGTCGTGCCCACCCCACCCGTGAGGGAAATGGATCCCACCATCAAGCCCGCCTTGGGATCAAGCCCAAACGCCTGGGCCACACCCATGCCCAGCGAGTTCTGCAGGAGAATGAACACAGCGGCGAGTAACAGCAGGATCAGCAGCGGGCGCCCACCCTTGAGCAGTTGGCGCATGTCCGACTTCAAGCCAATGCCGGCAAAGAAATAGAGCAGCAGGGTATCGCGAACCTGCAGGTCGAATTCGATCTGGATATTCAGGCCGAAGTAAAGCAAGGACGTCACCGCCGCACAGACGAAGCCGCCGACCACCGATTCGGGAATACAGTATTGACGCAGGAAGGTGTTGTGCTGGACGAGGGTCTTGCCGAGGAAAAGCAGGAGGATGGCGAGTGTAAAACTCACGAGGCCGTGAACCTGGAAGAGCTGTGAAGTCATTTAAGGCCTACCTGGAAAACTGAAAAATCATTATCAGGATTCGCACATTCAATATATGGACCTGTATCAATGAACTGTCGATACAGGCCTGTGCCGCAATCACCAGGTACATTTGTGTGCCGGGAGTGATGACAGCCTAGCCTAAACGGCCAAGTCGTCATCACGCTCCCGATGGCCAATCAAACGACGGACTTCAGCGCTTGATCAGGGAAATCTTCGTTCCCTCGATACTGACACCCGCCATCAGCCCTTGCTGGTCGAAGATGAACGCGTAGGCGTCGTCTTTCAGCGTCGAGCTGGACAGGTTCTTCGCAACCCCTTCGTCAACCACGACAACCGTTGGCCCCACGCCGATTTCCCAGCCCTTGGTTTCGGCTACATATTTCACGGCTTTATCGGTCATCAGGAAAACCACATAGCCGTACGACTGGGCGCCGGCCTGCAGCCCCCAGGAACCGCTGACGGAGTTGTAGTAGTTCTCGACTTTGCTGCCTTTCATTAAAACGCCTTCACCGTAGCTGCCGCCGAACACAAGACCTGCCTTGATGATTTTCGGAAAAACCAGCACAGCCTTGGCTTTGTGCGAGATGGTTTCGGAAAAAGGATGGGTCTTGTACAGCGTTTGCAAGGCTTGTCGAGCATCGGCGTTGAGATCCTCGGCGGTGGCCGCTCCTGCATTGTTCAGTAAACCGGCCGATGCCAATGCTGCAGTCGCGAGGAAGAACGAGAGGAACAAGCGTATTGATCGAGTCATTTGCGTACTCCGCTGAGGGAGCATGGGATGAGAGCAGCGGTAAGCCCCTGCGCCAGGCAGGAACCGAACCCACTGAGGTTATCCGGCGCACCCTGAAATGTGTGAAATGCAAGCATCGCTTGTGAATGAAGCTGGCCGAGGCCACTGATCATTTGCGATGCCATCAACTGTTGTGACCACTGTGTGAGGGCCAGGTTCGTTGTCAGTTCTGATAGCTGCAGAACCCGGCGTTGCGCGGCTGCACGGCACACGTGAGCTTGACGGAATTCTCGCTTGCCTTGGTGTATTCCCGGGCATGGCGCAGTTGATCGAAGGTCAGCATCTGGAACCACGGATCTGTGCATTTATCTTCAATCAGCATTGCTGCGCCAAATTCGGGTATGGCTCTCGGGCCGGCAGACAATAGTTGTTTAGGGCGCGCGGGACTGAGCTAGAATGCGACGTTTTTTTGGTTTGTTCTCCGCGCCCACTCATTCCTATGTGCTGAACAAGATTGCGTCTTGCACATCGCCAGAGAGTTCTATCCTCAATGCCAGCTTCGCATCCACATCTGTCGCACCCAAAGTACCGACCGGACATCGATGGCCTCAGAGCTATTGCTGTATTGGCTGTCGTAGCATTTCATGCGTTTCCAGGCTTGATTCGTGGAGGATTCATTGGAGTTGATGTTTTTTTCGTCATCTCCGGCTTTTTGATCTCTACGATTATCTTTAAAAGCCTGGACAGGGATGCGTTCAGCTTTAGGGAGTTTTACGCCCGCCGCATCAAACGCATTTTTCCAGCATTACTCTGTGTGCTGATCGCCAGTTTTACGTTTGGCTGGTTTGCCCTGCTGGCTGAAGAGTATAAACAACTGGGTAAGCATATTGCCGCTGGTGCGGGGTTTGTTTCTAACTTTGCCTTGTGGAGTGAAGCTGGGTATTTTGATATCGCCGCAGATGTAAAGCCGCTGTTGCATTTGTGGAGTCTGGGGATTGAAGAACAGTTCTATATTGTTTGGCCGTTCGTGCTTTGGTTTTCGTGGCGGCGCAAATTCAATCTTTTTGCTTTGACTTTGCTTGTTGCGGCTATATCTTTTTGCCTTAACGTTTATGGGGTGAGCAAAGATTCTGTGGCTACCTTCTATTCACCGCAGACCCGGTTTTGGGAATTGTTGTGTGGAAGCATGCTGGCCTGGCTTGCGTTGTATAAAAAAGATTTTTTTTCTCGGGTTGGGCTAAGGCTCGACGGCATGCTGTGCTCTGTCATTGGTCGGGAACGGTCCGGGAGTGACGGAAAAACGCTTGCTAACGTTTTATCGGTTATTGGTTTTTTGCTAATTCTTATTGGCTTTTGGTGTGTCAGTAAGAAAGTAGAGTTTCCAGGGAAGTGGGCGTTACTTCCGGTTTTGGGAGCTGTATTAATTATAGCTTCAGGTTCCAGTGCTTTTCTGAATCGCTGGGTGTTATCAAACAAAATCGCCGTTTGGTTTGGTTTGATCAGTTTTCCCCTTTACCTGTGGCATTGGCCGATATTGTCCTTTCTTCGTATCATGGAAAGCGGGGTGCCAAGCCGGCGCGCTCGGATAGCAGCGGTTTTGCTGTCTATTGCATTAGCCTGGATCACCTACAGATTCATTGAGCGTCCTATTCGTCTGGGCGTTCAAAGCAAAATGAAGGTTTGTGTATTGGCTGTGCTGATGTTCGTTTGCGGGCTTGCTGGGTATGGAGTGTACAAGGCTGATGGTCTTGGCTCGAGAGCGAGCCTGGACAAGCACTATGGTTCTATCGAATTGGCCGCAGCGTATCCACATATGCCTTATCGCAACGAGGCTTGCGATAATCTGTATCCTGAACTCAAAGGTTACTTTTTTTGCCTGGTATCCAAGGATTATGCCCCGGAAATATTGATTATGGGTGATTCTCATAGTAATCAATATTACAAGAGCCTGGCGCGTAAGCTGCCTGATAAGTCAGTTATGAATTTGGGGGCGCAGAGTTGCATTCCTTTTTCATCGGTCACGCATATGTCTGCCAGTGGCTGTGAGAATAACCTCATCGTAGCATTAAAATTTGCGGCGGAAACTTCGAGCATTAAGACTGTCTATCTCGCCGGGTACTGGAGTTATCTCGCTTCTGGTGGGTTCGGTATTTATAATGAGAATTATCGACTTCCTCGTGCATTGACTGATAAAGAGGCTGATTCATTTGTCGAGGTTGGGCGGAAAGTCTTGGCCGAGCTTGTGCGCTCTGGAAAGGAAATCATATTTTTAAGTGATAACCCTGATCTAGAGTTCAATGTAAGAAGCTGCTTTGAATATCGACCTTTGGTGATTGGAGGTAATAAGGTCAGAGAAGTCTGCGGTATGAGTCGCGTGGATTACGAAGCGAGATATAAGGTTTACTCTGATATGTTTTCCAAACTGGTTTCAGAGTTTCCTTCGGTGAAGGTCTATAGCCCGAAAAATGTTTTCTGTGATGATAAATATTGTTATGGGTCTTCTGGTGGTAAGCCGCTCTACTATAATTCCGACCACTTGACTATATTTGGCGCTGATCTAGTTATTGATGATTTGTTGGGTAAGTATCCAGTGAAATAGCTCGGTAACCCTTTGAGGCCATTAGCCTCAAAGGGGGCTCCGTGATACCAAATTAAAGCCCGACCATCGTGTCGGGCTTTTGCATTCCTGGTTCCACAACTCATTGTGCGGGCAATCAGTCGGCTTTCGTAACCGATTCGGTCGAAACCCTGTTGCCAAGGAGGCGCTGGAGTAAAGCACGAAGACGCGTAGACATGGGTTTTTCGATGAGCTGATTCACCGCGTAAGCAGCGGCCAGAACCAGCACGATGACACCCCAGAAGAGCAAATGGACGTTGACCTTGTCGTATAGCAGGTTGAACGTCATGAAGCCTATGAATTGGTGCAGGAGGTAGAGCGGGTAAGTCAGCGCCCCGAGCGTTGTCCAGTTTGTCCGGCCAAAGAATCCGGTGTTGCGAGTAGCGCTGAGCAACATTGCAACGAAGCAGCTCGTAACGATCGCAATGACCACGAGTGGGTCTACTTCCAGCTTGAAAACACCGGTCAATACGCTGGCTTGCTTCAACGCTTGATACATCGCCAAGGCAAAAGAAAGAGCGATAGTCGCGGTACGGATGATGGAAAATCCATTTTTCCAGACCATGAACATTGAAGCGCCCGCAATGAAGAATGCCGCATATTCGGAAATCAAATACACAGACAGCTTGTCAGCCCCAAATAGTGCAGTCTTCGCTGTATAGGCGAGCCAGGCAATCATGAAATATTCTGCATTTCGCATCTGTTTAAATGCCAGCAGAATGGCAATCAAAAGATAAAAGCGAATTTCGATGAAAATTGACCAGTAGGCACCATCGATAGACGGGACCTTCATGAACTCGCTGAACATGGTCATGTTGGCGAGATACTGAGTGAATGTGGCCGAAAAGCGTCCATTGCCCATTAACAGGATCGCAATAAATGTAATGCTGCAACACGCCCAGAATGCAGGGTAGAGCCGGACGATCCTGGATATTGCGAACGACTTCAGGTTCGCATTTGAAGCCGTCATGAATATCACAAAGCCGCTGATCATAAAAAACAGCTGAACACCAAGATACCCATACTTTGCGGCTGGAACTATCCAGGGGTAAGACATGACAGACAGATCGTCGTAGGCATGTCCACGAAAGGAATAATGAAAGAACAGGACGGCAATTGCCGCGAGGAACCGAAGTAGATCGATTTCGTTTATGCGGTCTTTAGTCATGGTTACAGCCAATTGGATGACCCTGGTGCGTGATGAGTATTTTGTTGTTGGGCGCGTATCCTACCGCCAGGCCCAATGAAAGCGAAGCCAAGTCTGGTGCTGTCATGGACCGGCGGTAAATCCCGGGTCGACCGGTCGCCATGGCCTGGCCCCTCTGCAACGAGTGAGCAATGGCAAGGCCCGGGGCGGCGCTCGACAGGACGTTCGCAGGTTTTTACTGTGCAAAAAGAAGGCCCGCTGATTTGGCGGGCCTTTTTACTACACGAGCGCTGGGCGCTCTTTCTGTGGTTCCGGCTCCGGTGCTGGAGCTGGCAATGCGAAGCTATCGGCGAAGTTTTTCTGGCGGGGCTCGCGGTGACCACCTTCGGACACCATCCGGATAACTTTCCGCGCCGGCTCTTCAATGCAGTGGTACAGGAACATCGAGAAGGCGATGATGATGGGGATCTCATACTTCAGGTCCATCATGCCAAACAGCTTGCGCTCAACAAACAGCACCATGATGTGACACATGTAGAGGCTGAAACTGATTTTCCCGAGGTAGACCGATACTGGGTTGGAGTACGCCCAAATCGGTCCTGCACGGAACAGGCTGGCAATCATCACGATCACGAGGAACGGGAAAAGCATGTTGAAGTAGTACTGGATGCTGGTTGCCCATAGCATCAGCAAGATCAGTGGGGCTATCGCGATTGCGGTGACTCTCCAGAGTCTGGAGTCCGGCAGGTCACGGCATACCTGGTAGGTGCAGTATCCGGCTACAAAGTAGACGATGCACTTGATGGTCCAGATGCCATTGGCAAGCAATTTAGGTTGCAGGAAGGGCGCATAGAGTGCCAGACCGATCAAAAGCAGTGAGAACGAAATCTTTCCCCACTTTCTCGTGAAGTAGGCGATGAACGGAAAGGTCAGGTAGGCCGCCCACTCGCAACTGATCGACCACGAAGGCTGGTTGAATGTCAGTTCGGGGGTTACGCCCCACGCATGCACCAGAAACAGGTTCGCGTAGAACGTGTAGGCGGAATCGACCGGCGACCACTCATAGAGACGATGCATCGGCAGAATGAATGCTGTAATGACCAGCATGAACAAGTGCACCGGGTAGATCCGTGCCAGCCTGGCTACCCAGAACTTCATAGCTCCCCGTGGGCTAACACCGTCTGCAAAGTCTTTCCCGTGGACATAGGCCAGAATGAAACCAGACAGGATAAAAAATATGTCGACTCCGAGGCCTCTCGTCTGGAAGAGAAATGCCAGGCCATCGTACGCATTGGCGAGGTCGCCGTATCGAATGTGAAGCAGCAGGACTGACAGGGCGGCGAATCCCCGTAGCCCGGTCAGGTTTTGTATGTGTGCGGCGCGCATCAAGCACTCCATTGCAGTTGTCTGGCAGGTCGAGCCTGGAAGGAGGGCGGCGATTAAATCACAGCTTTATAACAAAGCATATAAATGGCCACTACATTGATTCCTCCTACTGTCAGAAAGTCATCATGCCGTCGGTTGGTCGCGAATTTCGTACCACTTTTTGCACCACTGGTCGGAGTTAACAGAGTGGAAGGCGTGCTTTGAAAAGGGGAGGAAGTCGCCGGTTTCGTTGGTTTTGCGTCTTTTGCCAACCGTTGTCGGCTTAGCCCCGCTTGTGGCTGTTTCTTTCAGGGCCGCTGGCCCAGTTTATTTCGACGTCCTGGACGCCAAGGAGACATCATGACGGTCAAGCGTATGGATAACGTCGGCATCGTTGTAGAAGACATCGACGCCGCCATAGAGTTTTTCACCGAGTTGGGGCTTGAGCTTGAGGGGCGCGCTCCAATCGAAGGCGACTGGGCGGATGGCGTTACCGGATTACGCGACATGCGTGTCGAAATTGCGATGATGCGTACGCCGGACGGTCACAGCCGGCTCGAGCTGTCACGCTTCCTCGCACCACCTGTGGTCGCCGATCACCGCAGCGCCCCGGTGAACGCTCTCGGTTACCTGCGCGTCATGTTCACCGTGGAGGACATCGACGACACGCTCGCCAGGCTCCAAAAACGCGGCGCGGAGCTCGTCGGCGAAGTGGTCCAGTACGAAGATTCATATCGTCTCTGCTACATTCGGGGCCCCGAAGGAGTTCTCATCGGACTAGCCCAGCATCACGTGGCTGCACTCAAGATAAACGGCCCGCCCCAAGTAGCGCACTAGTCAATCCTTGTGTTTGTCTAACTTGCCTCGGCCCATTTTAGCGTCACTCGCCAGCCGGGTGTGGGAAGCATCATCTTGAGCGGCGTCCACAGGCGGCTATCACCGAGTCGGATTTCGCCTTTACCTGAGTGATCGGTGCATTTGCACGGCTGGAAACGATGAAGCCCTGAATGATCAGGGCTTTGTCGTATAACGACGGGTCGCGGCAATACGGATTGCCAGAAACAGGTTTGAGTTCGAACGAGCTGTGGAATCGAACTGTCCTTGCACTTTTATAAAGCGCCATGCGCAACAACGTGCACCAGTCGGAAGCGCCGCGACGCGCTTTCGCCCGCAGTAGCTCCAGCGCCGTAACCATCCCCCAGGCCCAAGAGTCAGTGTTTGCAGACAGTTGAAGTCTCTCTGTGGCTGGCTGGCACAAAGGCTGCAAGGCTGACATCAGGTCCACCTTGAACGCATTCGAGTGGACAGCCCCCTCGGTCAACGACGATCGATTGGCCGAACAGGTCGTGGGCAGCATCGGTGGATCAGGCATAGCTGCCTGGTTTGAACACCGCAAAAGAACAGGCAAAGACGCCTGGAACCGCAAGGTTTCAGGCGTTTTTTTTTGCTTTTAAAACCGTGATTGGCTCGGGCTGGGTGCTTTCTATGAATTCCAATGTTGCCACGTTGAACAAGATGCAAACGCTGATCGTGATCGGTAATGGCATGGTCGGACATCATTGCGTCGAACAACTGATCGAGCGGGGAGCGCTTGAGCATTACCGGCTGCACGTCTTCAGTGAAGAACCGATGCGTGCCTATGACCGTGTGCATCTTTCCGAGTACTTCTCCGGTCGTGATGCCGAGTCACTGGCGCTGTCCGATGCGTCGCTTTACCAGGTGCCCGGCGTTACCCTGCATCTGGGCATGCCGGTACTGGAAATCGACCGCGTCCGTCGCCAGGTGATCACCGCGCAAGGTTGCGTCACGTATGACAAATTGGTCCTGGCCACCGGGTCTTATCCGTTTGTTCCGCCAATCGAAGGCGCCGAAGGTGAATCGCGTCTGGTCTATCGCACCCTGGAAGACCTCGATGCCATTCGCGCTGCGGCGGCCAATGCCCGGCGCGGCGTGGTGGTCGGCGGTGGCTTGCTGGGCCTGGAAGCCGCGAACGCGTTGAAGAGCCTGGGCCTTGAGGCCCACGTGGTGGAGTTCGCGCCGCGCTTGATGCCGGTACAACTGGATGACCTCGGTGGTCAGGCGCTCAAGGCGCAGATCGAACGATTGGGCGTCGGTGTACACCTGTCCCGCGCCACGCAATCGATCGGCGCGGGCGAGCAGTACCGCTATCGCATGAATTTCGCCAATGACGAATTCCTCGAAACCGACCTGATTGTGTTTTCCGCCGGTATCCGTGCGCAAGACGCGCTGGCTCGTCAATGCGCGCTGGAGATCGGTCCGCGCGGTGGCGTGGTGATCGACGACACCTGCCTCAGTTGCGACCCGAACATCTACGCCATCGGCGAGTGCGCTTCATGGAACGGCAGCCTGTTCGGCCTGGTCGCACCGGGCTACCAGATGGCGCGCAGCGTCGCGGCCCGCCTGTGCAACGAAGTCGCGGAGCCGTTCACCGGCGCTGACATGTCGACCAAGCTCAAGCTGCTGGGGGTGGATGTCGGCTCCATCGGCGACGCCCACGGCAACACCCCGGGCGCGCGCAGCTATCAGTTCATCGACGAAACCAGCGCCAGTTATCGCCGCCTGGTGGTCGATGCAAGCGGCAAACACGTCCTCGGTGCAGTGCTGGTCGGTGACAACAGCTATTACGACACCTTGCTGCAATACATGCAGAACGGCATCGCCCTGCCAGCAGAACCCGCCAGCCTGATTCTGCCGTCCTCCGAAGGCGCGCCGACCCTGGGCCCGGGTGCGTTGCCCGAGTCAGCCACGGTGTGCTCCTGTCATAACGTCACCAAGGGCTCCATTTGTTCGGCCATCGACGGCGGCTGTACCGACCTGGGCCAGCTCAAGTCGCAGACCAAGGCCTGTACCGGCTGCGGCGGTTGCGCCGGGTTGCTCAAGCAAGTGTTCGAGCATGAGCTGATTGCCCGTGGCGTCAGTGTCGACAAGAGCCTGTGCGAACACTTCGCCTACACCCGCCAGGAGCTTTATGCGCTGGTACGGGTAGAGGGCGTGATCACCTTCGACGAACTGTTGGCCAAGCATGGTCGTGGCCACACCGGTTGCGACGTCTGCAAACCGGCGGTGGGCTCGATCCTCGCCTCGTGCTGGAACCAGCCGATCATGGACACGTCGCTGGTGCCGTTGCAGGACACCAACGACACCTTCATGGCCAACATGCAGAAAAACGGCACCTATTCGGTGGTGCCGCGCATTCCCGGGGGTGAGATCACCGCCGACAAATTGATCGCGATTGGCGTGGTGGCGAAGAAATACGACCTCTACACCAAGATCACCGGCGGCCAGCGTATCGACCTGTTCGGCGCTCAGTTGCATCAGTTGCCGGACATCTGGGCCGAGCTGATTGCAGCGGGTTTCGAAACCGGGCACGCCTATGGCAAATCGACCCGCACGGTGAAGTCCTGCGTCGGCAGCACCTGGTGCCGTTACGGCGTACAGGACAGCGTGCAAATGGCCCTGACCCTCGAAGATCGCTACAAGGGGCTGCGCTCGCCACACAAGCTCAAGTTCGCGGTCTCCGGTTGCACCCGTGAGTGCGCCGAGGCGCAGAGCAAGGACGTGGGCGTGATCGCCACCGAGAAAGGCTGGAACCTCTATGTGTGCGGTAACGGCGGCATGCGTCCGCGCCACGCCGAGTTGTTCGCCACCGACCTCGATGACGCCACCCTGATTCGCTACATCGACCGGTTCCTGATGTTCTACATCCGCACCGCCGACAAATTGCAGCGCACCTCTGTCTGGCGCGAGAACCTGGAGGGCGGCCTGGATTACCTCAAGGACGTGGTCATCCACGACAGCCTGGGGCTTGGCCTTGAGCTCGAATCGCAGATGCAACGGGTGGTCAACCGCTACGAATGCGAATGGGCCAACGCCCTGAAAGACCCGGAAAAACTCAAGCGCTTCCGCACCTTCGTCAACGATCAACGCCCGGACCCGGGCATCCATTTTGTCCAGGAACGCGGCCAGCGCCGGCCGATCATGGCCGCTGAACTGCACCTTATCCCTGTCATCGAGGAGATTGCCTGATGAGCCAGTCCGATACCCAGAGAGCTTATTCCAGTTCCGCCCTGGTCAATCCAGATGCCTGGCAAACGGTGTGCCGCCAGGAGGATCTGGTGAGCAATTCCGGCGTCGTCGTCTGGCTCGACGGTGCACAAGTGGCGCTGTTCTACCTGCCGGCCGCCGAAGGCAAGACCCTCTATGCCATCGATAACCATGACCCGCAATCCGGGGCGAATGTCATCGGTCGCGGGCTGATCGGCAGTATCAAGGGCGATCTGGTGATTGCCTCGCCCCTCTACAAACAGCATTTCCGCCTTGAGGACGGCAGTTGCCTGGAACATCCGCAGCAGCGCCTGCGGGTCTGGCCGGTGCGCCTGAACGCAGGCCAGGTGGAAGTCGCGGTGGCCTGAGCAGATGGATTTCACCGGGGTCTGGGCGCTCATTCAATCGATGATTCATTCCAGGCCCCGGCGGAGTCGATGATCAATGACAAACAGTATCGGAGGTTCGCATGAAAACAGCCGCACAACTGCTCAAGCTCAAGGCCGTGCAAAACCAGCGGGTGCATAGCATCGCGCCAGACCAGATGGTGCTTGAAGCGTTGAAAATGATGGCGGAAAAAAACGTCGGTGCTCTGCCCGTCATGGAACAGGGCCAGGTCATCGGCGTTATCAGCGAACGCGACTACGCGCGCAAGGTCGTTCTACAGGGGCGCTCTTCGGTCGGTACGCCGGTCCGGGCGATCATGAGCGCGCCCGTCGTGACAGCCGACAGTCAGCAGAGCATTGAACGTTGCATGGCGGTCATGACCGACAGCCATCTGCGCCATCTACCGGTGGTGGAGGGCGACCAGCTGATTGGCCTGTTGTCGATTGGTGATCTGGTCAAGGAAGCCATCGTCGAGCAGGCCGAGCTGATCCGGCAACTGGAACACTACATTCGCGGACATTGAAGCGCCCGGGGCAGGGTGCCACTGCCGATCTGTTCAACGTGACAAGGTCAAACGGGCCAGGGCGATTGCCCTCACGGGGTTTCAACCTGCGCCTTGAGAAATAGTGAAAACAGCTCCTGCGGCGACTTTATGTTCAGCTTCGCGTAGACGTGCCGGCGGTGGACCTTGACGGTCTCGGCCGAGATGCTCAACTTGCTGGCCACTTCCTTGTTCGAGCAGCCACTCAGGATCAAACGGATCACGTCGAGCTCTCTGGCGGTCAGGGGAGTGCCCAGGCGCACCATTGTCTCTTCCAGATTGTCTTGCCAGCGCGGTGCCTGGCGAGGGACGCTTTCAGCCATCGCGCTCTCGAAAAACATGCGCTGGCGCATCAGGCCCACGACCCAGGGGCGGATCATTTCCAGCAGCGAAATCTGTTCCGGCGTGAACAGCTGACGACTTCCCAATGACAGGCACACGCTGCGGGCCTCGTCGAGTTTCACGTTGTATTGCACTTCGTCCTGCTCTACGTAGTGGGTGAAGTAGCGCTCGTAGTATTCCGTCTCCTTGAAGCGTTCCGGTGCCACGTCCGCCAAGCGGTACAGCCCGGTGGCGGGTTGCTCGCGATTGGCGATGTAGAAGGGGTCGAGCAGGTACAGGCCCTTGATGTAATCGTGGAACAGCGGGTCCGGTCCCTCGCCTTGATACGGGCTTTCGGCGAAGGCAAAAGGGCGGCCGTCGCTGAACAGCAGCACCGCCCAGGTATCGACCGGTACGTATTCGCCTATCAGCCGGCTCAGGCTTCGCCAGAAATCAGCCTTGTCCAGGTGTTCGATCAATTGGCCGGCTGAGCGATGCCAGGCCATGTCCTGGAGCGTTGGTGTCATGCATGTACCCCCTGGGGTTAATCACTCGACGTGATAGGAAATTCGCTGGCAAAACGCATAATTGCATCGACCTTTTGCAAAAGTCACTTACTTCCTGGCCGGGATTTACCCTGATAACAAGGTCCGAATATGAAGCTCGAACTCGTACAACTGGCGGGGCGTGATGGCGATACCGCGTACAATTTGCGACGCACTCTTGATGCCATCGCTCAATGCGCGCCTGACACCGATATCGTGGTGTTTCCCGAGGCGCAAATCACCGGTTTCCTGAACTACCAGAACATTGCCGAACAGGCCCTGTCGCTGGATAACCCCAGTGTCCAGGCCATCCTGCAGGCCGCGCATGAGCGTAACGTCGCGGTGGTGGTGGGGCTGATCGAAAACGATGGCGGGAATTTTTACAACACGACGCTTTTCATCACCCCCGAAGGTATTCAACTGAGCTACCGCAAGACCCACCTCTGGGTCTCCGAGCCTGGCCTGGTATTGCCCGGCAACCGCTATGGCACCGTGGAGTGGCGTGGTGTGCGTATCGGTCTGTTGATCTGCTACGACACCGAGTTCCCGGAAACAGCCCGCGCCGTGGTGGCCCTCGGCGCAGAGCTGATTTTGGTCACCGATGGCAACATGGAGCCTTACGGTCACGTACACCGCACCTCGGTTACCGCCCGAGCCCAGGAAAACCAGGTGTTTGCCGTGGTGGTGAACCGGGTCGGCCCGGGTGATGACGACACGGTGTTCGCCGGAGGCAGTGCGGTGATTGACCCCTTTGGTCACGTATTGCTCGAAAGTGGGCGCCAGGAGAGTCGCCATGTGATCGAGCTGGACATGTCGCAACTCGCCGATGCCAGAGCCGTCTACGACTATCGCAAAGACCAGCGCTTCCAGTTAGCGGGAGAGCGTATTGAGCATGCGGATGGCCGACGCGAACTGCTGATTCCTTAATACAAGACGCTAGATCCGCAGGCGTCGCTCAACCCACAACAATAATTCAGCAACAGTCAGCTGGGGGCGCGTTTGGCAAAAACGTGCAGTCAGCCAGGAGCATCCCATGAAGTTTCCCCGCTTGATGAAGTTCAGCCTTGTCGCATTGTTCGTCACCGGAATCGGTGTCGCGTGGGCCGAACCGCCGCGTGTGCACTTGTATAACTGGTCGGATTTCCTGGCACCGGAAACGCCCAAGGAGTTCCAGGCGGACACGGGTATCTCGCTGATCTGGGATGCCTTCGACAATGCTGAAGTGATGGAAAGCAAGTTGATGGCCGGACGTACCGGTTATGACGTGGTGATGGTGCCTGACGACCTGTTGCCCAGCCTGACAAAGGCTGGAGTGATTCAGGAACTGGATCGTGAACGTATGGGCAACTGGTCGCTCCTGGCCCCGGATGTTCTGGCAAAACTTCAAGGCAATGATCCGGGTAATCGCTACGCGGTCCCCTATATGTGGGGCACGACAGGGATTGGCTATGACAAGACCAAGGTCGAACAACTGTTGGGCGCCAACGCTCCGGTAGATTCCTGGGACCTGATCTTCAAGGAAGAAAACATCTCAAAACTCAGCCAGTGTGGCGTAGCGATGCTGGATGCACCCGTAGAGATCGTACCTATCGCGCTGCACTATCTGGGCCTGCCACCGAACAGCAAAAAACCCGAGGATTACCTCAAGGCCGAGGACTTGCTGCGCAAGATCCGCCCATACGTCCGTTACTTCGATTCCTCGAAATTCACCACGGACCTGGCCAATGGCGATATCTGCGCCGTGGTCGCATGGGGTGGCTCCGTCTACAACGCGAAAGTCACTGCAGACCATGCCAACAACGGCGTCAAACTGGCCTACAGCATTCCGCGAGAGGGCGCGCCGGTCTGGTTTGAAAACATGGTGCTGCTCAAGGATGCTCCCCACCCGCAGCAGGGCTACGACTTCATCAACTACATGCTGCGCCCGCAAGTGATTGCCAAGAGTTCCAACTACGTCGGCTATCCCAACGGCAACAAGGACGCCTCGGCCTTCATCGATCCGCAGTTGCGGGACAACCCGGGTGTGTACCCAACCAAAGAAGTCATGGCCACGCTCTACCCCCTCGAAACGCTGCCGCTCAAACTGGAACGCGTGCGTACCCGACTCTGGAGCAAGGTGAAAAGTGGCACCTGAGTGTCGCCCCACAACCCTTCGCATAACAAGAAATCGAACGACCGGAGTTGCCATGACTATCGCAGCAGACTTGATCATCACCCACGCTGACATCCACACCATGGACCCGAGCCTGCCCAGGGCCCAGGCCATTGCCGTGCATCAAGGGCGCATCGTCGCCGTGGGCGACAACGTGGACATCGAACGCATGGCCGGCGTCGAGACGCGCCGCATCAACGCACAAGGGCAATTGATGCTGCCCGGTTTGCAAGACACCCACGTGCACTTTCAACTGAGCAGTGCCGACCTTTATCACAATGCGTCGTTGTACGCCGCCGCCAACCTTGACGAACTGCTGGCCGCCATTCGCGAGTTCGCCGAACGCCATCCCGACAAAGCCTGGATTCGTGGCGTCGGTTTCTCCTCCAGCGTGTTCAACCCGGACGAACTCACCAAGGAATTGCTGGACAGCGTGACGGGAGGGCGCCCGGCGCTGATGCTCGCCAACGATTACCACAACGGCTGGGCCAATAGCGCCGCCTTCGAGATCGCCGGGGTGACCGCAGGCAGCCCCGAGCCTGCGAACGGTAGCTATGTGCGCAACGCCGACGGCACACCCAAGGGGTGGCTGTTGGAGGACGCCATCTGGGCGATGAATCGCATCGCACCCGGGTACACGGACGAAGAATACCTGGAGGCCATGCAGCACTACAGCAAGGAGTTCAACCGTCGCGGTATCACCGGCGTGCTGGATGCCATGGTCAATCGCAATTACATGAAAAACTACCAGGCCTCCCATGATCGCGGTGATTTGACGCTGCGGGTCCGCGCTACCTCAAAGGTTTTCGCGCACAAGCCGCTGGACGAGCAACTTCGCGAACTCAAGGACCTGCGCGAAATCTACCGGGGCGACCGGGTCAGCATGCACTCGGCAAAGTTTTTCCTCGACGGCGTGCTGGAAAGCGGTACGGCCGTGTTCCTGCAACCGCGTTGCGACACGGGTGGGAATGCCGAGTTGATGTTCACCCAGGAACAGATCAACACCTGCTTTGCGGCGTTTGATCGGGAGAAGTTCCAGTTGCACGTTCACACCATTGGCGACGGCGCGGTACGCGCCGCCGTGGACGGAATCGAGCATGCCCGCCAGATAAATGGCCAGTGGGATTCGCGTCACCAATTGGCTCACCTGCAAGTCGTGGCGCCGGCAGACATTCCCCGCTTCACGTCCCTGGGCATTCTGGCCAATTTCCAGCCCTTGTGGGCCCAGCCGCAACCCGAGGCCGACGCCATCGCTGAAGCCATGCTTGGCGCGGAACGCAGCGAGTGGATCTTCCCCATCGGTGCTTTTGTGCGTAAAGGGGTGACCTGCATGATGAGCAGCGACTGGGGCGTCAGTACCTATGATCCGTTCGAGATCTTGCAGTCGGCCGTCACCCGCCAAAACGTCGGTGCCGGTCCCGACGATCCGGTACACAACCCGCAACACCGCATCAGCATCGAGGATGCGATCCGTGGTTACACGCTCAATGCTGCCCATGCTGCCTGGCGCGATGACTGCACCGGCAGCCTCAGCGTGGGAAAGTACGCGGACCTCATCCTGCTCGACCGCAATCTGTTCGAAATCGATCCCGGCGAAATCGCCCAGACCCAGGTGTTACTCACCCTGCTGGAAGGGCAAGAAGTCCATCGGTCGCCAGACTTCGGCTGACTGATCGCCCCTGAACGGGGCCTTCCACGCCAATCAATTCACATCACCCTCTGTTTCGGGCCGCCAGGCCTGGGGGTTAGTGCGTGCGCGTGAATCGCGGCAGGGGGGCTGCGGTCGCAGCCGTGGACGCATTCGCAGGCAGCAGATTTGCCATTACAACAAGAACAATCGGGAGAAATCAGTATGTCCTTCATCACCCAGGTGCGGGCGCTTTCGGCGCTCGGCGCGTTGATCAGCCAGTGTGCCTTTGCGGGGTATGCATTCGAGGCGGGCGACGTCAAAGGGGAGGCTACACTGGCCGCCGGCGCGGCCAGCATCAACGCCGCTAACGTCAATTTCGGAGCCGGGCGCGTAGACCTGCGCAACGGCCGTAACACCGGTGAGCGTGCCGATTGGCAGGAGATGTATCTGAAACCCGGCGCGACCCTCGGCTACGAACTCGACTCGGGCCTTGAAGTATTCGCCGGTGCGTCGGCCGTAGGGGCCACCACGTTTGGCGACGGCGATGCCGGTGGCTACACCCGCAGTTCAGACCATGACCTTTCTGTTGAGGCGTTCTATGCCGGCGTGCGCAAAGGCGACTGGACGCTCAGCGCCGGACGACAGGACTTCAAGGTCGGCACAGGGTTCATCGTCATGGATGGCAACCTGGATTTCTTCGACGATGGCGCCTACTGGATTGGCCCGCGTACGGCGTTTCGCGACTCCGCCATCGTGCGTTACGGCCATGATCGCCTCAGCGCCCAGGCATTCAGCTTGCGCACAGACGACGATCTCGGTGACTTTCGCATGAACGGCCTGAACGTCGACTACGACCTGGCCGGCGCGGCGACACTGGGGGCCATGGCCATGAAGGTGAACTCCCTGGACCGACAAGCCAATAGCCAGAACCCACGCGAGGGGATGCAGGTCTATAACCTGCGTGCGTTGCAAGGCAAGGTGCCTGGCCTGGATGACCTGACGCTACATGGCGAATACGCTGTCGAGCGCGGCAGTGGCGCCGGTGTCGACTACGATGCCCGCGCCTGGTACGCCCAGGCCGACTATGCGTTCCCCGCAATTGCGTTACAGCCACAGTTGAGTTACCGCTATGCCTACTTCTCCGGTGACGAAGACCCCTCCGATGCAAAGAAGAAAGCCTGGGATCCGCTCAGCAAGGGCTACGTCGACTGGGGCACCTGGCTGATTGGCGACGTCGTCGGCAATTACCTGCTGTTCAACAGCAACGAGCGCGTCAGTCAGTGGACGCTGCGCACTCATCTGACACCTACCGTCAGTTTGGGCGGCATTCATTACCAGTTCAGCCTGGACGAAAAGGTGCTCAACGGTGTGCCGGTCAGCGACCGTCGCTTCGCCGACGAGAATGTCGTGTTCCTTGAATGGACCCCGACACCCAGCGTCTACACCAGCGTGTCGTACAACTGGGTCAAGCCACTGGCGGCCGCCCGCGAAACCTACGGCAACGACGACTTCAGCGCGCTCGAGATGTTCATCTCCTACCGCTATTGAACCAACCCGAAGATGGACTCGGCCCTGGCCGGCTGCGTCCGTTTTCGTCAACAACAGGAATTGCGCCGTGATCAATACAGTTGCAGGGCTCTTCAAAGCCCCACCCATCCATCTCTCAACGCTGACCCTCGGCATGGAGGTTTGAGATGCCTCACAAACCCGTCAACTTGACCGCCAGCCTTAGCCTGACTTCGGTGGTGCTGTTTGGCCTGGCGTACATGGCACCCAGCCTGGTGCTGGTGATTTTCGGTGTCATCGCCCAAGTCAGTTCCGGCACGGCGCCCAGCGCCTTCCTGCTGGCCACCGGCGCCATGCTGTTATCCGCATTGAGCTACGCCAAGATGGCCAGGCTCTTTCCCGTTTCCGGCTCGGCCTATTTTTATGCCCGGCAGATGCTGGGCAGCCAGTTCGGATTTCTGGTCGGCTGGTTGATCTTGCTCGACTACCTGTTCATGCCCATGGTCGCCTGGCTGGTTCAGTCGGTTTTCCTCAACGTGCAGTTCCCGGCAATACCTGTGTGGGGCTGGATGCTCGTCAACATACTCCTGACAACCCTGGTCAACGTCATGGGGCTGAGCCTGGCCGACCGGACGAACAAATTGCTGACCGGACTGGGCATTCTCCTGGTGTTGTTGTTCGTGGTTTTCTGTCTGATTTTCCTGATGCGTCAGTCACCCGTCTCCTTGACTGAACCGTTATGGAACGCCAGCAGTACGCTCGCCGGTGTGTCTGCGGCTGCCGCTGTGGCGGCCTATTCCTACCTCGGTTTCGACGCGGTCACCACGATGGCCGAGGACACGCGAGACGCAAAACGCAACATTCCTCGGGCCGTGGTGTTGGTGATGGCAACGGCGGGGCTGCTGTTTGCGCTGGTGGCGTACATCATGCAACTGGTGCATCCCGGGGGCGTGTTCGAAGACGCGCAGATTGCTTCCTACCTGATGTCCGTTGAGGTCGGCGGGCAAGCCTTTGCGGATTGGCTCAACCTCGGATTCATCGTCTCCGGATTCGCCTCGGGTCTCATCGTACAGCTGAGCACCAGCCGTCTGCTGTACTTCATGGGACGGGCAGATGTGCTGCCCAGGCCGCTGTTCGGTACATTGCACCCCAAGACAAGAACTCCGGTTTTCAACCTGCTGTTCACGAGTGTCATCGGGTTGATCGGCTTGAACATCACGGTCGAAATGGCAACCTCATTCATCAACTTCGGCGCCTTCCTCGGTTTTACCGCGGTGAACCTGTGTGTCATCTGCTACTTCTACCGAACCCGCCGAACCCGCCCACTCGGACTGTTCGGGTATCTGCTGTTTCCGCTGCTGGGTATGTGCGTGAACCTTTACCTGGTGAGCCAGCTGAGTTCGACTGCGATCACCATCGGGCTCTGCTGGCTGGCAATTGGCGTGATCTACCTCATTTGGCTGACACGCGGCTTCCGCCGATCCGCACCGGAGCTGAACATGACCGAGCGAGCAGGGGGGTAGTGTCAGCGGTTGTTTTCGAGGGCTTCTGTAGGCCTGCCTGCAGTTGTGCGCACAGCTTGCCCAAGTGATGGGAGGCGACGACCGGACAAGCGGGGTGGCAAATGGCTATATACAATGAGTGCCACGAAAATGAGTGCTGACCTGCGGCTTCACCTCGCCTGTTACTGGTGACAAATAACAACACCGCCGCGTGGGTTGCCACTTGCGGCCCTGAATGAAGGAACAATCGCACATGGCCGTGATAACAGGCACTACGAGCAACGATGATCGTTTGGGGACAAGTGAGGCCGACAGCATTACCGGCCTGGCCGGAGATGACATTCTCGACGGCGGTGCGGGCCAGGATAAGGCTATCTATATGGGCAACGCCGGCGACTACCGCTTTGGCTGGAGCAACGGCCAGCTGACGGTCACCGACCTGAATGTCGCTGATGGCGATGAGGGTACCGATTACCTGCGCAATATCGAAAGCCTGCAATTCGCCGACAGGATTCTGAGCGTCAAGGCGGGCGGCGAAAGCCGAGTCAGTACGCTGACGCCGATGACTGTGGACAGTATCTCCATTACCGGACTGGCCGACGGTGGGTGGCTGGTGTCCATGCAGTCCTCTGATTCAGTCAATGGGAAGGATATTTTAATCCAACGCTACAGTGCAGCAGGCGAGCGGTTGGGCGATGAGATTGTTGTCGCCCCTTCGCAATACAATCAGGAATATTCCGATGTCGCCGGGCTGGCTGACGGTGGCTGGGTGGTTACCTGGTACACCTACCAGCTGGTCGACACTGGCGACATCTATGCCCGGCGTTTCAACGCGGCGGGTGATGCAGTGGGTGAACCATGGCGCGTCAATACCCACACGGCTGAAAGCCAGAACAGCCCGGCTGTTACAGCACTGGGTGATGGCGGTTGGCTGGTGGTATGGATGTCGCGGGACGTCGCTGGCAATAACTTCACGATCGAGGCCCAACGCTATGACGCAGCGGGCATGGCTGTGGGGGGTGAAACCCAGGTCAACACGACGACAGGGGATAATCAGATCGTACACTACAGCACTGACGTGACGGCCCTGAAGGACGGTGGCTGGCTGGTGACCTGGCATGCGAATCACCCAGACGAAAGCCGCTTCGATATCTATGCCCAGCGTTACGATGCAACCGGTAACCGGGTAGGCAGCGAAACTCAGATAAACACCAACACGCTGGATGTCCAGTACATTCCTGCGGTCACGGCCCTGAAGGACGGTGGCTGGCTAGTGAGCTGGTCATCAACCAGCGTTGCTACCAATAGTAGCGATATCTACTTCCAGCGCTATAACGTCAATGGCCAGGCGGTCGGCGGTGAAACCCTGGTCATAAACAACCCTGACTATGCCACTCAGTCTCAGAGTTACTCCGATGTAACGGCATTGGCTGATGGCGGCTGGGTGGTGACCTGGGAATCGGGCGGCGAACAGGATGGCAGTGGGCTGGCTATCTATGCCCAGCGCTACAACGCAGCGGGCCAAACCGTCGGTGGCGAAACCCTGGTCAACACCACCACTGACGGCTCACAGGTTTCCGCCAAGGTCACGTCTCTGGAAGACGGCGGCTGGGCAGTGACCTGGATGTCCATAGGACAGTCCAGTCATGCCAATGACGGCGTCCATGTCCAGCGCTTCAGTGCGGATGGAACCGCGGTACGGCTGGAGGTCACTGGCGGGAGCGGTGATGACACGCTGAACGGTCAGGGCAACGTGCTGCTGGCCGGGGGTGCTGGCAATGATACTTATGCAGTGGGCGACAGCCTGATTCAACTTCGTGAAGAGCTGGGTGCCGGCACTGACACGGTCAAGTCGGCGGTGAGCTGGGTGCTGGGTGCCAACCTGGAGAACCTGACGCTTACAGGTACTTCGGCGATCAATGGCACCGGTAACGGCCTCGCCAACACGCTGACCGGTAACGACGCCGCCAATACGCTCAATGGCGGTGCCGGCGCCGATGTGATGATCGGCGGCCTGGGCAATGACGTCTATTACGTCGACCATGCCAGCGACGTAGTCAGCGAGACCTCCGCCATCGGCGGCGTCGACACCGTCGTTTCCAGCGTCAGCCGCACTCTCGGCAACTACCAGGAGAACCTGACCCTCACTGGCAGCGCGGCGCTCACCGGCATGGGCAACAGCCTCGCCAACACGCTGACCGGTAACGCCGCCGCCAACCAACTCTACGGCGGTGCCGGCAATGACTATTTAAATGGCGGCGCAGGCGCCGACAGGATGACGGGGGATGATGGTTCCGACATCTACTACGTCGATAACGCGGCTGACGTCGTGGTTGAAACCAATGCCACGGCCAGCACCGGCGGCAGCGACACGGTCTACAGCTTTCTCAACGCTTACACCCTCGGTGCCAACGTCGAGAACGGGCGCGTCCTCGCCACCGGGATCGCCGCCCTGACGGGTAACGGCCTCGACAACACCCTCTATGCCGGGGTCGGCAACAACGTCCTCAATGGTGGTACCGGCGTCGACACCGCCTCCTACCTCTATGCCGCCAGCGCAATCACCGCCAGCCTGGCCGTGACCACAGCCCAGGCCACCGGCGGCTCGGGCGCCGACACCCTGATCGCCATCGAAAACCTCACCGGCTCCAGCTACAACGACACGCTCACGGGTAACGCCGCCGCCAACCTGCTGAGCGGTGGCGCCGGAAACGATACGCTCGCCGGTGGTGCGGGCAATGACGTGTTGAATGGCGGCACTGGCGCCGACGGCATGACGGGCGGTGATGGCTCCGACATCTACTACGTTGAGAACGCCAGCGACGTCGTGGTTGAAACCAATGCCACGGCCAGCACCGGCGGCAGCGACACGGTCTACAGCTCTCTCGGCGCCTACACCCTCGGCGACAATGTCGAGAACGGTCGTATCCTCGCCACCGGGGTCGCCGCCCTCACGGGAAACGGCCTAAACAACATCCTCTATGCCGAAGTCGGCAACAACGTCCTCAATGGCGACACCGGTGTCGACTCGGCGTCCTACCTCTATGCCGGCAGTGCCGTCACCGTCAGTCTCGCCGTGACCACGGCCCAGGCCACCGGCGGCTCAGGCGCCGATACCCTGATCGCCATCGAAAACCTCACCGGTTCCAACTACAACGACACGCTCACGGGCAACGCCTCGGCTAACTTGTTGAGCGGTGGCAGCGGTAACGATACGCTCGACGGTGGGGCGGGCAATGACGTTCTGGATGGCGGCGCAGGCGTTGACAGGATGACGGGCGGCGATGGTTCCGACCTCTACTACGTCGACAACGCCGGCGACGTGGTTATCGAAACCAATGCCACGGCCAGCACCGGCGGCAGCGACACGGTCTACAGTTTTCTCAGTGCCTACACCCTCGGCGCCAATGTCGAATACGGTCGCCTCCTCGCCACAGGGGGCGCCGACCTGACAGGCAACAGCCTCAACAACACCCTCTATGCCGGGGCCGGCAACAACGTCCTCAATGGCAGCACCGGCGTCGACACCGCCTCCTACCTCTATGCCGGCAGCGCCGTCAGCGCCAGCCTGGCCGTGACCACGGCCCAGGCCACCGGTGGCTCAGGCTCCGACACCCTGCTGGGCATGGAAAACCTCACCGGTTCCAGCTACAACGACACCCTCACGGGCAACGCCGCCGCCAACCAGCTGAACGGCGGCGCCGGCAATGACGTCCTGATCGGCGGGATGGGCAAGGATGTTCTCACCGGCGGCGCCGGCAACGACATCTTCGATTTCAACGCCCTCGCTGAAACGGGGCTGACCAGTGCCACCTGGGACATCATCAGCGACTTCGTCCAGGGAACCGACAAGATCGACCTGTCGACGCTCGATGCCAACACGGCGACGGCCACCAATGAAGCCTTCACCTCGATCATCGGCAGTACCGCAGCCTTCAGTGCGGCTGGCCAGTTGAAGGTTTCAGGGGGCGTGCTCTACGGCAATACCGATGCCGACAGCGCCGCCGAGTTCGCTATCCAGATAGTCGGACTCAACAGCGCGACCACGGCGGACTTTATTCTTTAACGGGCGGATCCAGCATCTGACAGGGTGGCGCGTAGCGGGTCACCCTTGATTTTCCAGATGCTCCAGGGCGAGTTGGTTTTCGTTGATCTTGAAAAGCCGGGAAGGGAGCCGGTCTGAGAAGCGGCTCAGGAATTTTTTTGCCGAAGGTTTTTTAGGGGATTGCGGAAATTGGCAAAAAAGATGCGCAAACGATGGGATCGCCGACGCAGCCTTGACCCAAACCCCAGAAACGACAAAGCCCTGAATAATCAGGGCTTTGTCGTATAAAGATGGCGGAGGCGATGGGATTCGAACTCATGGACCTGTTACAGTCGACGGTTTTCAAGACCGTTGCCTTAAACCACTCGGCCACACCTCCGTTTGCGTTGCGGGCGCCATAATACCTGAATGAAACACACTGTCAAACTCTCTGCATAGCTTGTTACAGGGCGTCTGTTATGATCTTTGCGACTGAACGTTTCAAACCAACAGGAGTGTCGCCATGCGCGAACAGGATTACGCAGTTAATAACAGCGTGCAGGCTGAGCAGCTAGAGGTTAGCCGCGTCCTGCGCAACACATACGGCTTGCTCGCCCTGACCCTGGCTTTCAGCGGTGTGATGGCCTTCGTTGCCCAGCAGATGCGTGTTGGCTACCCGAATATTTTCGTGGTGCTGATCGGCTTCTACGGTCTTTTCTTCCTCACCAACAAACTCCGTGATTCGGCCTGGGGCCTGGTGTCGGCATTTGCCCTGACCGGTTTCATGGGTTTCCTGCTCGGCCCGATCCTCAACCGTTACCTGGGTATGCAGGGCGGCGCTGAAGTGGTCAGCTCGGCATTTGCAATGACGGCGCTGGTGTTCGGCGGTCTGTCGGCGTATGTGCTGATCACCCGCAAGGACATGAGCTTCCTCGGCGGTTTCATCACGGCAGGCTTCTTCGTGCTGCTGGGTGCGACGCTGGCGGGCATGTTCTTCCAGATCAGCGGCCTGCAACTGGCGATCAGCGCAGGTTTCGTGCTGTTTTCCTCGGTCTGCATCCTGTTCCAGACCAGCGCCATCATCCATGGCGGCGAACGTAACTACATCATGGCCACCATCAGCCTGTATGTATCGATCTACAACCTGTTCATCAGCCTGTTGCAGCTGTTCGGCATCATGGGCCGCGATGATTGATCGTCAGCATTAAGTAAAAAACCCGCCTAGGCGGGTTTTTTATTACCTGGAATTCAGGGTCACTCGACAATGACAATGCTGCCGTCGGCTTGCTGACGGTAGATGGTGTAGGGCAGCAGCAGTGTATCCATCGCTCCGGACACGACCACGTCGAGTAGCACAATAGCCGGGGCGAAACTATGTACCTGCGCATCCCGACCCTCTTCGAGGGGCGCATTCAGGTAGCAGAAATCGTAGGTCACGCCGCTATAGATTCGCGGTACCGCGCCGCAATAACTCTTTTGTTCCTTGAGGCTTTTTGCGGCCGCTTCGTCACTGCGTACAACCGTCTGAATCGTGCCACAACCCGCCAGCATCATTGCCACGAGTAGCATTGCCTGAGTTTTCATGCCGTCAATCCTTCGCCGGAAACCGTCAATCTACTTCAGTCGCAAACAAATATCACTCACGCCATGGGCGGCAACCGGCGCTTGACCGGGGTTTTCTTGACGATCGCCGTATTGGTTTCGGCGTGGGTGTTGAGGCGGTCGAGCAGGGTGTCCAGTTGTTCCATGGAGCGCACATGCAGGCGTGCGATGAAGCAGTCGTCGCCGGTGACCTTGTCGCACTCGGTGAACTCGGGAATGGCCATGATTTGCCGTTCCACTTCCTGCAGTTGCCCCGGCAACGGGCGAATGCGCACGATGGCCTGGAGTTGATAGCCAAAGCTTTTCGGGTCGATTTCTACGGTGTAGCCCTTGAGCACGCCACGCTCTTCCAGGCGGCGTAGTCGCTCGGCGACGCTGGGGGAGGACAGGCCGCTGATTTGCGCCAAAGCCTTGAGCGAACGTCGCGAGTCTTGCATCAGGGCCGTGATCAGCACCTGGTCGATGTCATCGGTCATGGCGAAATCCTCTGTTAGGCGTTTTTTCATAATCGCCTTTATAAAAAAGGCAGATTCAGAGTTTATCCTGCTTTTTGCTATGGAGTGACGCCTGGGTGCATTGGCATACTTTGCCCACAAACACAGGAGTCTGATGATGGACAAATCCCTACGCCGCGGTTCGTTCGAGATGACGGCCGCCATGCTGATCTCCGGCACCATCGGCTGGTTCGTGCTGGTGTCCGGGCAACCGGTGCTGGATGTGGTGTTCTGGCGCTGCCTGTTTGGTGCCGGTACCTTACTGCTGATTTGCGCGGCTTTCGGCTTTCTGCGCCCTGGCATCCTGACCCGCACCACGTTCTTGCTCGCCGTGCTCAGCGGTGTGGCGATTGTCGGTAACTGGGTGCTGTTGTTCGCGTCCTATTCCCGGGCGTCGATTGCCATCGGCACCGCTGTCTACAACGTCCAGCCGTTCATGCTGGTCGGGCTGGCGGCACTGTTTCTTAATGAAAAGATCACCACGCAGAAGTTGACCTGGCTGGGCGTGTCGTTTCTCGGGATGCTGGCGATCGTCAGCGCCCATGGCAGCCAGGGCGAGAGCGGCAGCGATTACCTGACGGGCATTGCCCTGGCGTTGGGCGCGGCGTTTCTCTACGCGATTGCCGCGCTGATCATCAAGCGCCTGACCGGAACCCCGCCGCATTTGATTGCGCTGGTCCAGGTCAGCACTGGCGTGCTCTTGCTCGCGCCATTCGCGAATCTCTCCGTATTGCCGCAGGCGCCGAGCGCGTGGGCCAGCCTGGTGACGCTGGGCATGGTGCACACCGGTGTGATGTACGTGTTGTTGTACGGCGCGATTCAAAAACTGCCGACTGCACTGACGGGGGCGCTGTCCTTCATCTACCCGATTGCAGCGATCTTCGTCGACTGGTTTGCCTTTGGCCATCGCCTGGAGCCGCTGCAATGGATCGGGGTCGCGGCGATTCTGCTGGCCGCTGCCGGCATGCAACAAGGTTGGTCATTGAAGTTTCGGCGCACGGTGACGCCGTAACCCGCGACCCAGGCGTCAGATGTTCCAGCGCGGCGCGCTCTTGGCCAGCCGCTGGCGCATCTCGCCGATGTTGGCGGCCAGTTGTTGGGTCAACAAGCGGTACCCGTCCAGGGTGTTGTAGACCGGCGCATCAAGGCTGACCAGTGGCAAATCCATGGACCGGTTGAGCCGCTGGGCGGCGCCTGATTTCAGCGCCCGGGCCATGCCGATCAACTGCACGCGAATCTGTCGATGCTCGGCTTTGAGTGCCGTTTGCAGCAGTCTCATTGCCTCGGGGTCATTGGCATCCGGTCGGGTATTACCGAGGATTTCCAGGGTGCTGACGCACATGCGCAGGTTGCGCTGGAGGGCATCGAGTTCGGTCATGGAGATCTTCACTTCCTTGGACACCGACGGCATCAATGAGCGAAGTTGCACCATCGCCGCGTTCAGGCGAGTCATGAGCTTGAGGTGTTCGTCAGCGGTGATGGCCTGGCCGTCAATGATGCGTCCGTAGATTTTCGCGCAATCTCGCAGCGCATCGGCCAGGTTGTAGCGCCAGGAGTAAACGGCGTACAGCGGCAGGGCGAAGGAAAACGCCAGGGCCAGGGCAATGCCGATCAGGATGTCCACCCCGCGCCACAAGCCATCGGTGACCGGGTTGTCGCCGTGCCCCGCGACGATAAACACGGTAATCGCCGACAGCAGCGCGGTGTAGCCGCCCTTGCCGATGGCGTGGTACGAGAAAAACCCGCAGACCACCGACATCGCGAAATAGGTCAGCCACGGCATCCCGAGCCAGGCCTGTTGCGCCACCAACACCAGGCCGACCCCGGCGCCGATCAAGGTGCCGATGGCACGCTCGGCGGCTTTCTTGCCGATGTTGCCATGGTGCTGCAAGCCGCCGATCACCACCAGCATCGTCACCGATGCCCACTCACCGTGGGGTAGCTTGATCCCGGTGGTGAGCAGGATCGTCGCCAGCAATCCGAGCGACACCCGCACCGCGTGGATCAACCGGGCGTGGCGATAGCGCTGGTACGGGTCCAGCAACGGACGCAGCAATCGGCGCAGTAGCGGTGGCAGTCGTTGGGCTATGGATGTACTCAGGCTGGATCTCCTCAGAAGATGTAGTCGGTGGTCAGGAAGCTCGAACTGCGGCCGCTGATGATCTCGCTGATCAGGTCCTTGTTGGTTTCCTGGAACTTGGTGGCCACCAGGGTGCGGATCGAAAACACCCGCAGTGCGTCATGGACCGACAAGGTGCCTTCGGCGGAGTTCTTGCGACCATTGAAAGGATAGGTGTCCGGGCCGCGCTGGCATTGGGCATTGAGGTTGATGCGCCCGACCTGATTGGCGAAAGTATCCACCAGCCGGCCGACCGCCACCGGGTTGGTGCCGAAGATGCTCAACTGCTGGCCAAAGTCCGACTCCAGTACGTAGTCGATCACGGTATCCAGATGACGGTACGGCACGATGGGGATGACCGGGCCGAACTGTTCTTCCTGATAAACGCGCATCTGCGGCGTGACCGGGTACAGCACCGCCGGGTAGAAGAACGACGCCCGGGCCTCACCGCCGTTGGGGTTGACCACCTTGGCGCCTTTGCTCTCGGCATCCGCCACCAGTGCATGCAGGTAGTCGACCTTGCCCGATTCCGGCAGGGGTGTCAGGGAGACGCCGCTTTCCCAGGGCATGCCGGGTTTGAGGTTGGCCAGCCGGGCATTGAATTTTTCGATGAAGGACTCGACCACGTCCTCGTGGACAAACAGGATCTTCAGCGCGGTGCAGCGCTGGCCATTGAACGATAGCGAACCGGTCAGCGCCTCACTGACCGCATTATCCAGATCCACTTCCGGCAGGACGATGCCCGGGTTTTTCGCATCCAGGCCCAGCGCCGCGCGCAAGCGGTGAGGTCTGGGGTGGAGTTTTTTCAGGTCGCTGGCGGCCTTGTTGGTGCCGATGAAGGCAAAGATGTCGATCTTGCCGCTGGCCATCAGCGCGCTGACCGTCTCGCGACCGCTGCCATAGATGACGTTGATCACCCCGGTCGGGAAGCTGTCGCGGAAGGCTTCCAGCAGCGGGCGAATCAGCAGCACACCGAGTTTGGCCGGCTTGAACACCACGGTGTTGCCCATGATCAGTGCCGGGATCAGCGTGGTGAAGGTTTCGTTCAACGGATAGTTGTAAGGCCCCATGCACAGGGCGACGCCCATTGGTACGCGACGGATCTGGCCGAGGGTGTCCTGTTCCAGTTCGAATCGGCTGGAGCGGCGGTCGAGTTCCTTCAGCGCGTTGATGGTGTCGACGATGTAGTCGCAGGTGCGATCGAACTCCTTTTCCGAGTCCTTGAGGTTCTTGCCGATCTCCCACATCAGTAACTTGACCACGGCGTCGCGCTGCTCGCGCATGCGCCCGAGGAAGGTTTCGACGTGCTGGATACGTTCGGCCACGCGCATGGTCGGCCACAGGCCCTGACCACGGTCGTAGGCGCGGACCGCGGCGTCGAGGGCGGTCAATGCGGTGTCGGCATCCAGCAGCGGCGTGCTGCCGAGGATCACTTGCTCGTCGCCATTCGGGCCGCTCAGGTACACCGGGCTGCGGACCTGGGCCAGTGGCCCGTTCCAGGTTCTCAGTTGGCCATCGACCAGGTACTCACGCTGCTCGGTCTGGCCGTCCAGGCGGTACTTTTCCGGGATGTCGGCGGGGCTCGGGAACAGGTTCTGGAGAATATTGGCTGTGGTCATGTCGCTACCCCTCTGGATTGGGTGATGCACTGATGAATCGTTTTAGCAGACCTCGGCAACGCTTGTCATGACTCATCTCAGGGTTTTGCCGCACGGCGTGATCGATCGCGAATTTACCGGCGCCGCCGTCATGGCCTCAGAAGCGCCCCTTGTTGGCCCCCAATGCCCTCAACCCGTCCACGCGGGGTGCCTTAGTGTTGACTCTCCTTGATCACAACAAAAAAAGCTGTACCCGGCTGGCCGGGCAGCCAATGAGAGGACAGCCATGCGGGCAAGCCGATTAACTGAAAAGCCTAGCCTTTGTTTGGCCCTGGTGGGGTGCGTCTTTGCGGTGTTGCTGGCGGGGTGCGGGGAAGAGCCGAAAACCGCGCCGAGCCGTAGCGAAGCGGGCGCCGCGAGGCCCGCCGATGCCGAGCTGGCGCAGGTCTACGACAACAGCTGCAAGCTTTGCCATGCCAACCCGTCGGCCGGGGCACCGCTGACCGGCGACATCAAGGCCTGGGAGCCACGGGTATTGCAGGGCGCCGACACGCTGCTCGATCACGCGATCAACGGTTACAACGGCATGCCGCCGATGGGCATGTGCATGCAGTGTTCGCAGGAGCAGTTCCTGGCGCTGATTGCCTTTATGTCCGGCCAGCAAATCCAATAATAAGAAGGCAGGGTGCGATTCATGACGATGGACCTGACACGGCGTCAATTGTTGCAACGGGCGAGCGTCATCGGCGCCTTTACCGCGCTCGGCTCAACGCCGGCACTGGCCGAGCTGATGCGCGCGCCACGACTGATTCCCTGGCGCAACTGGTCGGGTGGCCAGAGTTGCCTGCCGGCGGCGCGGCTGGCGCCGAGGAACCTCGATGAGTTGACGCAAGTGGTGCGCCAGGCTCCCGGCAAGATTCGTCCGGTGGGCTCGGCGCATTCCTTCAGCGCGCTGGTGCCCACCGACGGCACCCTGCTGTCGCTGAGCTATTTCACCGGATTGCTCGATCACGACCCGCAAGCGCTGCAAGCCGAGTTTGCCGCCGGCACACCGATGTCACGCATGGGCACGCCGCTCAAGGACATCGGCCAGGCCCTGCAAAACATGGCCGACATCGATTACCAGACCCTGGCCGGTGCGATCTCGACCTCGACCCACGGTACCGGCAAGCACTTTCAATCCTATTCGGCGCATGTCTGTGGCTTGCAGTTGGTGACTGCCAGCGGCGAGGTGTTGGACTGCGACAGTACGCGTCATCCGCAGGTGTTCAACGCGGCGCGGGTGTCGCTGGGTGCACTCGGGGTGGCCACGAAAATTCGTCTGCAGAACCGCCCGGCCTATCGGTTAAGGGAGCGCCAGTGGATTGCCAAGACCGAAGAGTTGCTGGAAGACCTGGACAAGAACACCCGGGAAAACCAGCACTGGGAAATGCTCGTGGTGACCCATTCCGACTACGCCTTGTCGATCGCCCTGAACGAAACCACCGACCCGGCCACACCACCGGTGCCGGCGGATGAGGAGGGTGGCAACGAGTTTGTCACGCTGATCGAGAAGATCGACAAATACGCCAGCGACTTCCCGGACCTGCGCCGCACGATGCTCAACAGCCTGCGCCACCTGGCCAGTTTCGATGACCGGGTGGGCGACTCGTTCGACATCTACGCCAACGTGCGCACGGTGCGTTTCAACGAAATGGAGTATTCCGTGCCGGCCGAATACGGCCCGGCGTGTTTGCGCGAGATCCTCAAGCTGATCCAGGACAAAGACCTGCGCACCTGGTTTCCAATCGAATACCGTTACGTCAAGGCCGACGACATTCCCCTGAGCATGTTCGAAGGCCGCGACAGCTGCTCGATCTCGGTCCACCAGCACTACCAGATGGATCATCACAACTTCTTCGCCGCCATCGAGCCGATTTTCTGGAAGTACAACGGCCGGCCGCACTGGGGCAAGTTGCATACCCTTAACGCGAAAAACCTGCAGCCGCTGTACCCGCGCTGGCAGGAATTCATCCGGGTGCGGCAGGAGCTCGACCCCAGCGGCAAATTCCTCAATGCGCATTTGTCTTCGATTCTGGGGGTGAGCTGATGGCCGTCAATCGCCGCAGTTTCTTGCTCGGCACTGCGGGTGTCGGCGTCTTGTTGGTCGGTGTCGGGGCGTGGCTGCGGCCGGGTGACCGGGGTGAACCGTACAGCGATTACTTCCGTATGCTGAACCGCGAACTCAAGGACCACGGCCCGATGCGTCCGGTGATGCTGATCGACCTTGATCGGCTCGATCACAACATTGATGTGGTGATGCAATCGGTCAAGCGCGGTGGCAAACACCTGCGGTTGGTGGAAAAATCGCTGCCGGCGCCGGGGCTCTTGAGCTACATCGCCCAGCGTGCCGGCACACAACGCCTGATGTCGTTTCACCAACCGTTTCTCAATCATGACGCCGTGCAGTTTCCCGGCGCCGATATTCTGTTGGGCAAGCCGCTGCCGGTGCGTTCGGCCGAGTTGTTTTATCAGCTGCACAAGGGGCCTTTCGACCCTTCCAGGCAATTGCAATGGTTGCTCGATACACCGGAGCGCCTGCAGCAATACCTCGCCCTGGCCCAGGGGCTGGGCACGCGAGTGCGGGTGAACATCGAACTGGATGTCGGCCTGCATCGCGGTGGCGTCAGCGACCTTGGCGCACTCGGGCAGATGCTCGCGCTGATCAGCCAGCAGCCGCAGCACCTGGAGTTCGCCGGGTTCATGGGCTACGACCCGTTCGTGGGCATGGGCGTACCGGGGATTCTGGGCTCGCCTGAGGAGCTGTTCGCCAAGGTGATGCTGATCTACAACCGCTGCGTCGATTTCACCCGTCAGCAATACCCCGCTTTATGGCGCGAAGGGTTGACCCTCAATACCGCCGGCAGCCCGAGCTATGGCATGCATGAGCACGAACAGCTCAGCAGCGAAGTGTCGGTGGGGACGGCGATGCTCAAGCCCACTCACTATGATTTGCCGTCGCTGGTGGAGCATGTGCCAGCGGCATATATCGCTACGCCGGTATTGAAAAGCACCGGGGCGGTGAACATTCCGGCGCTGGATGACAAGTCCAGGCTGTTTTCCTGGTGGGACACCAATCAGCGCGAGACCTTTTTTATCTATGGCGGTAACTGGATGGCCGAGCTCGAATCGCCAGCGGGGTTGCAGAGCAATGGGGTGTATGGCCGCAGCTCGAACCAGGAAATGGTCAATGGTTCGGCGGCGGTGGGGCTGGCGGTTGAGGACCAGGTGTTCTTGCGGCCGACCCAGACGGAGTCGGTGTTGTTGCAGTTCGGGGATTTGCTGGCGGTTCGGGGTGGGAGGATTGTGGATAGCTGGCCGGTGTATTCCTGAAGTTTGTTGGGTGATTGTTCCGACGCCTTCGCGAGCAAGCCCGCTCCCACAGGGGAATGCATTCCAAATGTGGGAGCGGGCTCGCTCGCGAAGGCGTCCTTTCAGTCAAAACGCATAGGGAATACTCACCTTCGCCCAAAGCATTTCCCCTTCAGGCCGGTTTTCCACGTCGAACTCCTTGGCCCAGCGAATCTCCGCGCTGGCGTATTTGAGAAAGGTCCAGTGCAGCGCCGGACCAATCGCAAACACCTGGCCGCGCACCCCGTCGTTGACGTCCTCGCCATTGAACTGCACGGTGTGGCCGAACTGTTTGTCGTCGGTGGTTTGCTTGAGGTAGTAGCCGTTCAACCCGAGCATCAGGTCGTCGGTGATCTTGAAACTGGCGGAATAATCGAAGTGGAAAATCTGCCCTGACTTGTAGTCGGTGTCCTTGTTTTTTTCGTTGAAGCTGTAGGTGGTCTTCATCGACACCTCGGTCCTGTCCGTCGGCAGCCAGGTGAAGGAAAACAGCGGTTTGTAGGTGTAGAAGTTGTTGCTGGTATTGGCCAGGCGATCGACGCTGTATTCGCCGGTCGGCACCGTGACTTCAATGGCGGCGCCGAGGGTCAGGTTCGGGCCCATGTCCCAGAGAATGATCGGCGCAACTGTGGTGTCGCCCATGCCTTCGCGGGTGTCCTGCGGCAGACCGAACACCGAGACTTCCTGCTTGAGCCAGGGCTGCGCGATGTAGCCCGCCAGCCGGCCGCCAAACACGCGCACCGGGCTGAGGTAATCCAGGCGCGGAATGACCGCCGTGGATTCGATCTCGACGTTCGGCACCTTGCCGCCGAGCGAGCTGATGTTCAGCTTCGTGGCCTTGTAGTGGTTGTAGTAGAGGTTGAAGGCAACCATGTTGTCCGGAAGGCTGTCGGGCGACAGCGGCAACATGAAAAAGCCGTCGGTGCCGGGGCCGATATTGTCCACGCCAGCCTCGGTGGCCAGTGCCGGTTGCAGGGCGCAGACGCCGGCCAGGCTGAAGACCAGTAGGGGAAGTGTCGTGCGGGTCGGGGTCATGGGTGTACTCGTTATTATTGTTAGCGGGCTTTTCGGCATCCATACGAGGGCCGCAACATAGAAATAAGCTGTCTGCGCCCCGCAAGGCAGGGTATTGGCGGCCATTTAGGGGGACTTCTGCGGACAGCCTTTGAACCCTGTGCTAACTTCCTTCGACATAACCGGTTACAAAAATAAGAATGCAGCTTGACCCGGAATGTATAGCCCCATGCAAATGAAAGTGACTGATCCCACCTTTGAACTGGCGCTGGTGTCGCCGTTTCTCCTGCAAACCCTGGCCGAAGTCGCCGAGCAAAAAGGCATCCACCCCGAGAGCCTGTGCCGAGGGCTGGGTTTTACCTTCGAGGACCTGCAGGACCCGGCGCAGCGTATTTCCTATCGCCAGGCCGTGGCGATGATTCAGCGTGCGCTCAAGGCCTTGCCCAATCAGGGCCTTGGCTTGTGGGTCGGCGCGCAGAATGTGCTTGGGACGCTGGGGTTGCTCGGGCATGTGTTGTCGCTGTGCAAGACCCTGCGCGATGCTTTCGAACTGGGTATTCGCCATCAGCACACCTCGGGCGGCATTGTCGTGTCGAGTGTGGAGGAGGCGGGTGACCGGGTGTTTGTCGACGTTGAATGCCGCTTGCCGTTCGCCGACGTGCAGTTGTTCGCGGTCGAGGAGTTTTTCGCCAGCCTGCTGGTGTACGGCCGGGCGCTGGCCGGGGCGGATTTCAAACCGATGGCCGTGGAGTTCATGCATGCCGCGCCGGACTATCTCAACGAATATTCACGACTGCTGGGGCCGGACGTGCGTTTCGGTTGCCTGCAAAATCGCATGGTGATCGCTGCGCACTGGCTGGACGTTCAGTTGCCCAACCACCATTCCCTGGCCCTGCGTCAGGCGGTGAAACTGCTCGAACTGGAAGCCGCGCAAGTGCACCAGAAAATGGATCTGATCCAGGCGGTGGAACGGGCGATTGCCCGGGACCTGACCGAGGGCAGCCACATCGAGAAAATCGCCGGCGACCTGAACATGAGCAGCCGCACCTTGCGCCGCCGCCTAACCGAACATGCGCTGACGTTCGAAACGCTGCTGGAACAAGTGCGCCAGGCCCGCACCATGAGCCTGCTGGCCAACCCGGACATGTCCATCGAGCGCATCACCGAGGAAGTCGGCTACAGCGACGTACGCAGCTTTCGCCGGGCTTTCAAGCGCTGGACCGGCATGAGCCCGAGTGCGTATCGCAACGAAAGCCCCAGCGTGGTTTGATTTCCTGTGGCAAGCGGCTTCTGTGGAGAGCGGGCTTCTGTGGCGAGGGGGCTTGCCCCCGTTGGGTTGCGAAGCAGCCCCAAAATCTGTTGACTCGGTATGACTGAAAATAGAGGGGAGCGCTACGCACTCCAACGGGGGCAAGCCCCCTCGCCACAGAAGCCCCTTTGCCATAGGTTCCTGGGCCCGGATGGCACACAAACCCTCGTACTCCGGTTAAACTCCGTGCTCTTTTTCAAGGAGTTCATATGAGTCATTACCAGCCGGGCATTCTCGCCACCCCCGTTCCGCCTCAAGCCCGCCATATGTTCTTCGCTCTCGAATCGGTCGAGGCATTGCCGGCCGCGCTCGACAACTTGATGCAGCTGGTGGACGGGAAATCGGCTGTCGTCGGCTTTGGTGAATCGCTGGTCAAGGCGCTGGATGGGCAGATCGAAGGCCTGCGAGCGTTCCCGGCATTGACCGGTGTCGGGGTCGACAACCCGTCGACCCAACACGCACTGTGGTGCTGGCTGCACGGTGAAGACCGTGGTGAATTGCTCAACCGCAGCAACGCCATCGCCGCGGCATTGGCCCCGGCGCTGCGCCTGGTGCAGATGAATGAAACCTTCCGCCATATGACCGGCCATGACCTGACCGGTTACGAAGACGGCACCGAGAACCCCCACGACGCAGCCGCTGTTGCCGCCGCCCTGGTGGCTGAGGGCGTCGACGGCACGATCGGCGGCAGCTTCGCCGCGATCCAGCAGTGGCAGCATGACCTCAAGGGCTTCCATGCGATGCCGTCCCATGAAAAGGACAACATCATGGGCCGCCGCCTGAGCGACAACGAAGAGATCGACGACGCGCCGGTCTCCGCTCACGTCAAACGTACCGCCCAGGAAAGCTTCGCGCCTGAAGCCTTCGTGGTGCGCCGCTCGATGCCGTGGATCGAAGGCGAGCGAGCCGGCCTGATGTTCCTGGCCTTTGGTTTTTCCCTTGATGCCTTCGAAGCCCAACTGCGCCGCATGAGCGGTCTGGAAGACGGCATCACCGACGGTTTGTACCGCATCAGCCGTCCAATCACCGGTGGCTACTACTGGTGCCCGCCGCTCAAGGACGGTCGACTGGACCTGCGCGCATTGCGCATCGGTTGAGAATCAAGGAGAGCCTATGAATCGGGTGCGCTGGGGCATGATCGGTTGTGGCAGTGTCGCTGAACGCAAAAGCGGCCCGGCCTTCTACAAGGCACCCGGATCGGCGTTGGTGGCGGTGATGGGCCGGCGCCTGGAAGCCGTCACCGACTACGCCGCGCGCCACGGTATCGCCCGGGTCTACACCGATGCGCAAGCCTTGATCAACGATCCCGAGGTCGACGCGGTGTACATCGCCACGCCGCCCGACAGCCATCACGCATACGCCCTGCAGGTGGCCGCCGCCGGCAAGCATTGCTGCGTCGAAAAGCCGATGGCGCTGAACGCCGGACAAAGCCGCGAGATGCAGCAGGTGTTTGCCGATGCCGGGCTGCACTTGTTCGTGTCCTATTACCGGCGTTCGTTGCCACGCTTCCGGCAAGTGCGGCAATGGCTGGAGGAGGGGCGGATCGGCGAGGTCCGGCACCTGAGCTGGACCCTCACCAAAACCCCGTCGGCGGCAGATCAGAACGGCAGCGAAAACTGGCGCACCGATCCGGCGATTGCCGGCGGTGGCTACTTCGCCGATCTGGCCAGCCATGGCCTGGACCTGTTTCAGTACCTGCTCGGCGATATCGTCGAAGTCGCCGGGCTCACCGCACGGCAAGCCGGTTTGTATGCCGCCGAAGATGCCGTCAGCGCCACCTGGCGGTTTGCCAGCGGAGCACTGGGCATGGGTTGCTGGAACTTCGTTGCCGATCGCCGCGAAGACCGGGTCGAAGTGATCGGCAGCCAAGGCCGGATCACTTTTTCCGTATTCGATGAGCACCCGATTGAGCTGCACGCCGATGAGCACCTGAGCCTGGCCATCGAGCATCACGCCCACATTCAGTGGCACCACGTATTGGGCATGAACGCGCATATTCGTGGCGAGGCGCAGCATCCGGCCGTGGCCGGCGAAGCGCTGAAAACCGATTGGGTGATGGACCAGATCCTCAAGCGCCACTGATTCTTCAGGCCACACATAACCCCCTGTAGGAGCGAGCCTGCTCGCGATGGTCGTCAACGATAACGCTGGAAGTCTGACACCCCACGGCGTTCTCGGGTTTATCGCGAGCAGGCTCGCTCCTACAGTTTCGGATTGCGTTGCGCATCTAACCTTATGCGCATTCGGTATTTCTCAAGCCTGCCATAACCTCTCTAAGATCACGTCATAACTCGTTATAACAAGTGATCTGCCATGACCGATAACGTTCTATCCCTGAGCAGCGTCCCGTTGCACACCCAACTGCGAGACGTGCTGCGTACCCGTATCCTTGACGGCGAATACCCGCAAGACAGCCAGATGCCTTCCGAAAGCGAGCTTGGCGCGTTGTTCAAAGTCAGCCGCATCACCGTGCGCCAGGCCTTGGGTGATCTGCAAAAGGAAGGGCTGATCTTCAAGATCCACGGCAAAGGCACCTTCGTCGCCAAACCGAAAACCTTCCAGAACGTCAGCACCCTGCAAGGCCTGGCCGAGTCCATGACCGGCCGCGGCTACGAGGTGATCAACCGTCTGCGCAGCTTCAAATTCATTGCCGCCGACAAGCACGTCGCCGAGCGTTTGCAGGTGGCCGAAGGCGAGATCGTGGCGCAGGTCAAACGGGTGCGTCTGATCAACCGCGAGCCGATTTCCCTGGAAATCACTTACCTGCCCAAGGCCATTGGCGAGCGCCTGGAAAAAGCCGACCTGATCACCCGCGACATTTTCCAGATCCTGGAAAACGACTGTGGCCTGGCCCTGGGGCACGCCGACCTGGCCATCGATGCGGTACTGGCCGACAGCGACCTGACCCAGGCGCTGAATGTCGAACCTGGCTCGCCGATCATGCGCATCGAGCGCCTGACCCACGATGTCGACGGTCGGCCGCTGGACTTCGAACACCTTTACTACCGTGGCGATGCCTTCCAGTACCGCCTGCGGATCGACCGGCAAAAAGGGGATCAGGCATGACGCGCAGCACGTTGGAGCAGGAATACGACATCGTCGTGATCGGCGGCGGCACCGCCGGTCCCATGGCGGCGATCAAGGCCAAGGAACGCAACCGTGACCTGCGGGTGCTGTTGATCGACAAGGCCAACGTCAAGCGCAGCGGCGCGATCAGCATGGGCATGGACGGCCTGAACAACGCGATCATTCCCGGCCACTCGACGCCGGAGCAGTACACCAAGGAAATCACCATCGCCAACGACGGCATCGTCAACCAGGCCGCGGTGTACGCCTATGCCACCCACAGTTTCGAAACTATCGAGCAACTGGACCGCTGGGGCGTGAAATTCGAGAAGGACGAAACCGGCGACTACGCGGTGAAAAAGGTCCACCACATGGGCGCCTACGTGTTGCCGATGCCGGAAGGGCACGACATCAAGAAGGTCCTCTATCGCCAGTTGAAAAGGGCGCGGGTGAGCATCACCAATCGCCTGGTCTGCACCCGTTTGCTCACGGATGAAGAGGGCGCGGTCAACGGCGTGATGGGCTTCGATTGCCGAACCGCTGACTTCCATGTGATCAAGGCCAAGGCGGTGATCCTCGCCTGCGGCGCCGCCGGACGCCTCGGCTTGCCGTCCTCGGGCTACCTGATGGGCACTTACGAAAACCCGACCAATGCCGGCGACGGCTACTCGATGGCCTACCACGCCGGGGCCGAACTGGCGAACCTGGAGTGCTTCCAGATCAACCCGCTGATCAAGGATTACAACGGCCCGGCGTGTGCCTATGTCACCGGTCCCTTGGGTGGCTACACCGCCAACAACAAGGGTGAACGCTTCATCGAGTGCGACTACTGGAGCGGGCAGATGATGTGGGAATTCCATCAGGAGCTGGAAAGCGGCAATGGTCCGGTGTTCCTCAAGCTCGATCACCTGGCCGAGGAAACCATCCAGAACATCGAAGAGATCCTGCACAGCAACGAGCGTCCGAGCCGTGGCCAGTTCCACGCCAATCGCGGCACCGACTACCGCACGCAGATGGTCGAGATGCACATCTCCGAGATCGGCTTTTGCAGCGGGCATTCGGCGTCGGGGGTGTGGGTCAACGAAAAGGCCGAGACCTCGGTCAAGGGCCTGTACTCGGCGGGCGACATGGCCGCGGTGCCGCACAACTACATGCTCGGCGCGTTCACCTACGGCTGGTTCGCCGGTAACAACGCGGCGGATTTTGTCGCCGGGCGCGAGTTTTCCGCCCTGGATACGGCACAGATCGAAACCGAAAAACAACGGGTCTACGCGCCGCTGGACCGCGAACATGGCCTGCCACCGGCCCAGGTCGAGTACAAGCTGCGGCGCTTCGTCAACGACTACCTGCAACCGCCGAAAGTGACGAAGAAGATGCAGATCGGCCTGCAACGCTTCAGCGACATCCAGCGCGACCTCGACCAGATCAAGGCCCACAACGCCCACGAACTGATGCGCGCCATGGAAGTCAGCATGATCCGCGACTGCGCCGAAATGGCTGCCCGCGCTTCATTGTTCCGCGCCGAAAGCCGCTGGGGGCTGTACCACCATCGCGTCGATCACCCGCAGCGCAACGACCGCGACTGGTTCTGCCATTGCCACCTGAAGAAGGACGAAAACGGGTTGATGAGCAGTTTCAAGAAAGCCGTCGAGCCTTACATCATCCCGCTGGATGCCGACGAGATGCAGGCCTACGACCGGTTGCGGGTCGGTGCCGATGCGGCTTGATGCCGACAACAAGAGAGAGACTGAACATGGCTTACCAACCCCAGGAAATCTTCTTCCGCTCCAACGCACCGGTCACGGTCGATGAGGACCTTTGCATCGCCCACAAAGGCTGCACCGTGTGTGTCGACGTGTGCCCGATGGACCTGCTGGCGATCAACCCGGCCACGCAAAAGGCCTACATGGCCTTCGATGAATGCTGGTACTGCATGCCCTGCGAAAAGGACTGCCCGACCGGGGCGGTGAAAGTCGAGATCCCGTACCTGCTGCGCTGAAACACAGTCCATGTGGGAGCGGGCTTGCTCGCGAAGAGGCCGGCACAGCTGGCATCCCCATTGACTGACAGGACGCCTTCGCGAGCAAGCCCGCTCCCACAGGGGATCGTGGCCAGTCGCAGGTCTTGTGTACACCAGAAAAACTGTGGGAGCGGGCTTGCTCGCGAAGTGGCCAGCACAGACAACCCAAAACGCCATCCGGCAACCACCGGACGCCTGATTCACAACACCCCTCGTTTCCCACCACGCCCTGATCGTGGCGGAGACGAACATCCTATAAATGATTCGAGGGGAAACACTCATGTTGCGTGCAACTTTGGCCGGTCTGGTACTGGCTTCATTCACGTTGTCGGCCTCGGCCGAAACCATCCGCATTGCCATCGGCACCCAGGACACCACCATCAACTGCGCCGCCGGCGGTCTGTTGATTCGCGAACTCGGGCTACTGGACAAATACCTGCCCCACGACGGCCCCTACAAGGACGCCCATTACGACGTGCAGTGGAAAAACTTCACCAGCGGCGCACCGCTGACCAACGAGATGGTCGCCGGAAAACTCGACTTCGGCGCCATGGCCGACTTCCCCGGCGCGTTCAACGGCGTGGCGTTCGAAACGGCGGGCAAGCACAGTCTGTTTATCAGCGTGCTGTCGGGCAGCACCAAGGGCAGTGGCAACGGCATCGTCGTACCGAGTGCGTCGGGCGTGCAGTCGCTGGCCGAACTCAAGGGCAAGACCATCTCCGTGCCGTTCGCCTCCACCGCCCATGGCATGTTGCTGCGAGCCGTGGCGGCCCAGGGCTGGGACCCGCTCAAGGACGTCAACATCATCGCCCAGCCGCCGGAAGTCGCCGGCTCCGCGTTGCAGGCTGGAAAGATCGATGCTCACGCCGACTTCGTGCCATTCGCCGAACTGTTCCCCAGCCGTGGCTTCGCCCGCAAGATCTATGACGGCTCCCAAGCCAGTGCGCCGACCTTCCACGGCGCGCTGGTCGACCAGGCCTATGCGCAGAAGTACCCGGAAATCGTCGTCGCTTACCTGCGCGCGAGCATCGAAGCCAACCAGCTGCTGGCGGCTGAACCGGAGAAATACAGCGAGCTGATCGCCAAGGTCACCGGGGTCGATGCCGAGGTCAATTACCTGTTCCACGGCCCCCTCGGCGTGCAGACCCGCGACCTGAGCTGGAAGCCGGAATACCGTCAGGCCGTGGGCACCGCCATCGATACCCTCAAGTTGTTGAAGAAGGCCGATCGCGGTCTCGATCTCAACACCTTCATCGACGACCAGTACATCCGCGCCGCCTTCAAGGCCTCGAACCTGGACTACAGCGCGCAGCTTGCGAACTACCAGCAGACACCGCTCACAGCCGTCGATGCCTCCAGCGGCAAAGCCATCACCGACTTCAGTCACGTGGCGGAAATCTGGGTGCGCGGCGAGCCGAAAGTCCGCCAGTACGCCTCGGCGCAAGCGGCGTTTGCCGCGCTGGCAGCCTTGAAGCAGGAAGGCAAAAACATCCGCGCGGTGTACGCCCAGGCCAGTGACAGCGGGATCAAGTTGCTGGCGGATCAGGCGTGGTTTGCCACCGATGGCAAAGGGCAGCTGAATGCGTTCCTGCTCAAAGGCCAGGCCCAACAGTTCGCCACGGCCCAGGGCGGCAAGGTCTTCGACTTCACCGATGCCACAGCGCAGGCCGTGGCCACCCGCTAACCCTGTAGGAGCCGGCTTGCTGGCGATTGCTGACTGACATTCAACATTGATGTCGACTGACCCGCCGCTATCGCCAGCAAGCCGCTCCTACGGGTTTTTGGTTGAGAGGAATAATTGTGTACCGATCCTATTCTCGCTGGCTCCCCAGGGCCGCTTCACTGCTGCTCTGCCTGCTGTTCTGGCAACTCGCCGCCAGCCACCACTGGAACCTCGGCCTGGTGACCTTCGCTAACGTCCCGACACCCTTGGCGGTCATTGAAGCCGCCCTCGGCCTCGGCGACTCCGGCAAACTCGCGCAGCACCTGGGCAGCAGCCTCGCTCGGGTATTCGCCGGTTACCTCGCGGCACTGATCATCGGCGTGGCCCTGGGGCTGGCCATCGGCCGCTCGAAATGGGCCGAGGATCTGTTGCTGCCGCCCCTGGAAGTGCTGCGCCCGATCCCGGCGGTGGCGTGGATTCCCCTGGCGATCCTGATGTTTCCATCCTCGGAACTGTCGATGGTGTTCATCACCTTCACCGGCGCACTGTTCCCGATCCTGCTCAACACCGTGCACGGCGTCGAAGGCGTCGACCCACGGTTGATCGCCTCGGCGAAAAGTCTCGGTGCAGGGCGCCGGGCCATCCTGCTGGAGGTGATTCTTCCGGGCGCCGCGCCCAGCATCATCACCGGCCTGGCCATCGGCATGGGCACCTCGTGGTTCTGCCTGGTGACGGCGGAAATGATCTCCGGCCAATTCGGCATCGGCTATTACACCTGGGAGTCCTACACCATCCAGAACTACGCCGACATCGTCGTCGGCATGTTGCTGATCGGTGTGCTCGGGATGGGCAGCAGCCTGTTGATCAAGCGTCTGGGCGGGTTGTTCACGCCTTGGCATCGACCACGAGGAAAAGTCTGATGAGCGTTTTTCAACACCTGGAAGGGCGCATCGACATTCGCGGGCTGTCGATCAGCCTGGGCGAGGGGGCCGCGGCTTTCGAAGCGGTACAGGGCCTTGATTGCCAGATCGAACCGGGCCAGTTCGTGTGCATTCTCGGGCCGTCCGGTTGCGGCAAGTCCACCTTGCTCGGCGCCTTGGCCGGCCACCTGCAACCGCGCACCGGCACCTTGAACGTGGATGGCGCGCCGGTGTCGGGGCCATCGCCACAACGCGGCATGGTGTTCCAGCAGCACACCCTGTTTCCGTGGCGCACGGTGCGTGACAACGTGGCGTTCGGCTTGAAGATGCGCGGTGTCGGCAAGCTTGAACGGCACAAGGCGGCGGATGAAATTCTCGCCCTGGTGGGCCTCGAAGGTTTTGCCGGGCGCTGGCCCGATCAGCTCTCCGGCGGCATGCAGCAACGGGTGGAAATCGCCCGGGTGCTGGTTAACCGCCCGCGCCTGTTACTGATGGACGAACCCTTCGGCGCCCTCGACGCCCTGACCCGGTTGAACATGCAGGAACTGCTGCTGGACATCTGGACGCGCATCCGCACCACCGTGGTGTTCGTCACCCATGACATCGACGAAGCGCTGTTCCTCGCCGATCGCTTGCTGGTCATGAGCACGCGCCCCGGGCGAATCATCGAAGACCTGCGCCTGGAGTTCCCCCGGCCGCGCAGCACGGAACTGATGACCCGCCCTGAATTCTCGCACCTCAAGCGTCATTGCCTCGAACTCCTGCGCCACGAAGACGGCCGGCAACTGCCGCGCCTGAACCCGCTCGGACTTCCCCCTGAAAACAAACTGCCGCGATTTGCCCTATGACCTCACTATTCGATGTAACCGATAACGACGACATTCTTGCCCTGCAACCGCGCCTGACCGATGACGACCCCGGCGTCCGCCGGATCGCGCTGATCGAACTGGCCGATCTCGAGGAACCGGACGGCCTGCTGTGGTTGACCGATCGACTGGCCGCAGACCCGATTGCAGAGGTTCGCGCCGAAGCCGCGCGGTTGCTGGAAGCCTGGGAGGACGAGCCGGTGGTTGAAGCGTTGTGCCAGGCGCTGACCGATCCGTCCCCCGCGGTGCAGGCGGCAGCCGCGCAAAGCCTCAGCCTGCTCAAGAGCGAAGCGGCGGGCCGGGTCATTCTGCCGTGGACCGGGCACGCCGACAACGGCGTGCGCATCGCCGCGTTCAGGGCGTTGCGCGAGTTGCGTTGCCCCGATGCCGCCGATGCCGCCACCCGGGCATTGATTGATGAAAGCGCCAGCGTGCGCCGCGAGGCGGTGGGCGTGCTCGGCTGGCTCAAGCAACTCGATGCCTTGCCGGCACTGGCGCGGTTGGCCAGCGCTGACCCGGACACCGAGGTGCGGCGTGCCGCCACCGGCGCATTGGGTCTGGCGTCTGACGCACAAGTGCTGCCAGCCCTGCGCCAGGCCTTGCGCGACGCAGCCTGGCAAGTCCGCGAAGAAGCCGCCACCACCCTGGGCAAGGTCGGCCACCCCGACGCCGGCCCGGCCCTGATCGATGCCTTGGGCGACGACTACTGGCAGGTGCGTCTGCGCGCCACCCGCAGCCTCGGCCGCTTGCGTTTTGTACCGGCGCTCGAAGCCCTGATCGACACCCTCGGCCACCGCATCAGCAACCTGCGCAAGGAAGCCGCGCTGGCCCTCGGCGAATTGAACGACCCACGGGCCATTGCACCGTTGCAGGCCGCGCAGGACGACGGCGACCCGGAAGTGCGCAAGGCCGTGCGCATTGCCTTGAGCCAACTGCAATGAACCCGCTGGCGATTGGCAATTCCCGCAGCAAACAGCAGTTGCGCCTGAACTGGCCGGATGGCCGCGAGCAGGTGCTGGACCATGCCGAATTGCGCCGGCAGTGCCCGTGCTCGCAGTGCCGGGCGTTTCGTTTGCGGGGGATGGCGCCGATGGTGGATGCGCGGGTTCAGGTGATTGAACTGAATCCGCAAGGGTATGGCCTGCAACTGGTGTTCAGTGATGGGCATGAGCGGGGGATTTATCCGTGGGCGTATCTCTCTGCTCTGACCTGATCCCTGTAGGAGCGAGCCTGAACTCGATGGACGTGAACGATAAAGCGATGCCGTTGGAGGAATCGGTACGTCTGGACGCTTTTCGCCAACAGTCGACCGGCTTTATGCGGTGAATACAGGCTCAGTAACGGCTCGGATAAACGCATCGTCCACAGTCTTTACTCCATACCGATGCATGAACTCCCTACCATTGGCAAAGCGATTGAAGCGCTTCTGGCTAATCATGTAGAAATAATCACAATGGTTAATGACTTCATCAACATTGTGCGAGGAAACCAGAATAGCGGTGCCCTCACTGGCGGCGGCGCGTAGGCACTGCCAAATATAGCGCCGAAATTCCGGATCTACACCGGCGGTAGGTTCGTCGAGAATCACGAAGTCTGCAGAAATTGATAGAAGAGTGAGCGTAAAGAACCAGCGTGTCTCTCCGTAGCTGCATAGCGATGATTTTTTGTTCCATATGTCTTGATATCGGTCAACTATTGCAGGGCTCCACGCACTTAGTTTTTTTAAGGTCTTATCCTGTGTCATAGGCTCGCTTGATGACAGCGCAGTCACCATTTTAAAGATGTCACGCATGCGCAACGGTGGGGGAGTGCTAATGATTTGAGAAAGGTATAAAAACTGACTGAAGTCGTTTTTTATGAAGCCGGACTTCGCTTTTTTAAGGTCACAGACAATATCGAAAAAAGTTGTTTTTCCAGATCCGTTGGGCCCCAGAATGCCGACAATGTCGCCTTGAGCAACCTCAAGAGATGCCTGGGTCAAGAGGGGGTTGTCTGTATAGGAGAAGTCAATGCCCTGCGCCGTGAATTTTTTCATCAGTATCGGCTCCATACGGGATTGATTCTTAGGTGTTTGAAGGTTTTGTGCAGTACTAAGGTAAATACAATAATTATTGCTGTTGTGATGAGTTTGTTGGATTCAAGGCCCTGTTCCATTATCCGGCTTGCAAGTGTCAGTGGGTTTGCGAGGTTCAAGGCGTCGGTGATGGGGTTTGATCTGCTTGCACTCATTACGCCGAGAATCAACATGCAGAACGAAAAAATGGAAAGCAAAGTGTTCGAATTCTGAAAGTTGATCGGTAATAATGAGAATACAGCCCCGATCGCGCAAAACATGATAAAGCAGATGTAAAAGCGTGGTGTGATATTCAGTAGTTCATTGAGGTCGTAGTTTCCAAATGGTAATTTGGTCGTTAAGTAAAAGGTTGCGCAATAAGATATTGATATTAATGAGTAGGCTGTGAAGTGCGATAAAAGAAAAATCAGTTTCGATTCCTTGGAGTAAATAAATGATCGGGTGAATCCGCTTTCTCTTCTTCCGATTATGTAAAAGGCGAATCCGAATAATGCAACGCTGGAAGAGATGTAGGCATAAAACCATGCTGAAGCTGTAACGTAATTGCTGGAAAAATAGTTGGGGTCTTGTCTGGTTATTGCAAAAAAATAGAACATCGCACAAGGCGATATCATGATCCAGAAAAGGGCGATGGGTTCTTTTAGTTGTTCTTTTATGAGTATTGATGTTAGGGTCGAGGCTCTGGGTATGATATTTTTAGTCATTGAGTGGCGATTTTCCGTGCTTGTTGTTTTTATTTTTTATGGAAGGGCGAACCATTTGGTATTAAGTGGTGCTGCAAGGATTAGTTTATTTTAGTATTGGGCGCAAGTGAGGGGGTTTTGTGTTGTAGGGTTTTTCCTATGGGCTTTTAAGATGGGTCCTACATGATGTTAGGATGTCTTAATGGCTTTGTTTTGTTCTGGTGTGACTGGTTTCTAGCGTGGAGCTGTGGAATTCTTTTTTGAAACTGTATTTTGGTTTTCGGTAAACAGAAATGATCTTGCTATATTGAGTAAGGTATTTCTGTAGGAGTAAATGTGCGGTTTGTACTTTTTTATGGGTTTTTTATTTTCTTCAGATGCTATTTTTTTAGAAAGTCGACGGACGGTAGGCCTATCTTTTTTTGATCGTCCGTTTTGTTCGAATAAGGAGCACTGGGCGTTTATCGAGCGGCACGCCAGGGCTATGGCCTGCAACTGGTCTTCAGCGATGGGCATGAGCGGGGGGATTTATCCATGAGCGTATCTGGCACAACTCATCCCCGAAGCCGCCCCAATCTGATATGTGTGCCTGCTCGCGAAAGCAGCCAATGAAGTATCGACTGACATACTGCTTTTGCGGACAGCCGCTCAAGGTCTCGATTCTCGGTCGAGGAGAACTTGAAATCCGGAGAGGGGGATTGAAGCTCGCTATGCACTTAAACCAGGACGCAGCATAGGTCTCAAGGAGGATTACTTATGATTTCCATTGCTGATCGCTTATCACCTTATACCGAAGCGCTGAGCGTCTCGTCTTTTCGCAAGTTGCTGATTGGCCAAAGTCTCTCGATGGCCGGCGACGCTATTTGTCTAGCCGCACTGCCGATAGCGCTTATCCGGACCGGCTACGGAGGACAAGTATTTGGTTTTGTTATGGCGGCAGTTGGGGTAGGGAGCGTGATCGGGGCCTTGGTCGGAGGTTTGCTGGCGGATCGAAAGTCGCCGCAGCGAATACTGATTTACACCGACATGGCGAGGGGGTGTGCTCAACTGGCCGCGGTGGCGCTGATCTTCTCCGGTACACCGTGGTGGTACTTGGTCTTTGCCTATCTGATATTTGGCATCGGCATCGGAGTTTCCCGCCCGTGTGCTCAGGTACTGCTAGTCAATTTGCTGCCCAAACAAGCACTGGTGGCAGGCAATGGTGCGATGAACTTTGTCGACAACCTGGTCGCTGTGCTGTTTCCCGCGACGCTGGGTGTATTCATCATTTTCTGGGATCCGGTCTGGGGCATATTGATCGATGGTCTGACATTCTTCTGCGCCGCCATTTACACGGCGATGTTGCCTAATGTGGAGCCCCATGAGTTCGAGGAGGAGTTCTCGATTCGAGAAGCGGTCAATGGCATTGCCATCGTTACCGGCAACTCCAAGCTTTTGCTGGGCTTCGCGGCCACCCTCGTGGTGAACGTATTGTGTTTCCCGATTTTCCTGGTCGTCGCTCCCTATGCCATCAGCGATCGATTCAATGAAGAAATGTGGGGGGTGTGTCTGGCCGCCTCGGGATTCGGTGCGTGCATTGGATCAATCGTCACGGTGCTTGTTTCCGGGCATGAACGACTGATCGGGCTTGCAGTGACCTGCGGCTTGTTCCTGGCTGGCGCGATGGCACTACTCGGCATGGGAAGCTCGTCCTGGATGGCGATACTGGGGGCGACCCTGGTAGGTGTCGTCGAAGCGTCCTGGTTGACTGGTTGGGCCACAGCGATGCAGACACTGTCTCCCGAAAAGGACCTCGGTAAAGTGGTGGCAGTCGATACGTTTTTTACCAGTGGCCTGCACCCCTTTATTTATCTTGGAAGCGGAATCGTCGGCGGGCTGGTTGGTTACTCCCAGACCCTTTCCCTCACGGCAATCCTTAGTGCAGTGGGTACCCTGTTCATTGTTCTGGCGGCCTATACGCTCATGCCAAGGAGTGCTCAAAATGATCAAGTGCAATAACGTGCTAGAGCAGGCCCAAGATCTTTCGGCCCTGATTTTGAGTGGGGCGGCGATCCGGCTTACCCGCGAAAAGGTCATCACAGCCGCCGCTAATTTGCGCCACTGACTGGTGGCCCTTGCCAGAAAAAAGCCAAAAGAGTACAAATGTACTCCATGACGACTCTGACTCCCCGCCGTACCGCCATCCTGACCTTTATCCGCGATCGCATCGCCGAGCACGGTCAGCCTCCGAGCCTTGCTGAAATCAGCGAGGCGTTCGGTTTTGCCTCCCGCAGCGTGGCGCGCAAGCATGTGCTGGCGCTGACCGAAGCCGGGTTTATCGAGGTCAACCCGCATCAGGCCCGGGGCATTCGCCTGCTCGGGCAGCCGCCGCGGCCCGAGTTGCTGGACATCCCGGTGCTTGGCCGGGTGGCGGCCGGTGCGCCGATCGGGGCTGATGCCGAGGTGCACAGCCGCTTGCTGCTCGATCCGTCGATCTTCTCGCGGGTGCCGGACTACATGCTGCGGGTGCGCGGTGATTCGATGATCGAGGACGGCATTCTCGACGGCGATCTGGTGGGCGTGCACCGCAACCCCGAGGCGCTCAACGGCCAGATCGTCGTCGCGCGGCTCGACGGCGAGGTCACCATCAAGCGCTTCGAGCGGGTCGGCGATGTGGTTCGACTGTTGCCACGCAACCCGGCCTACCAGCCGATCATTGTCGAGGCCGATCGGGACCTGGCCATCGAGGGCGTGTTCTGTGGCCTGGTGAGGCAAGGCTGATGGGTGCCGTCGTTGCGCTGGATACGCTGTTCAATGGCGGCCAGGTCTGGAGGGGCCGGCCTGCGCCACCGGCCGCCAGCCCGCAACCCACCGGGCATGCCGCGCTCGACGCGGCATTGCCAAGCGGAGGCTGGCCGGAGGCGGCGCTGACGGAGATCCTGTTGGCCGGGCAGGGCGTGGGCGAGTTGCAACTGGTGTGGCCGACGCTGGCACGGCTGTCGGCGGCGGGCGAGCGCATCGTGCTGGTGGCGCCGCCTTATGTGCCGTATCCCCAGGCGTGGCAGGGCGCCGGGGTCGATCTGCGCCAGTTGTCGATCATCCGGGCCAGCGAGCGCGATGCGCTGTGGGCCGCCGAACAATGCCTGCGGTCGGGCAGTTGCGGCGCGGTGCTGTGCTGGCCGCACAAGGTCGATGACCGCGCCTTGCGCCGCTTGCAGGTGGCGGCGGAAACCGGCCAGACCCTGGCCTTCGCCTATCGCCCCCTCAGTGAAGCGATCAACCCTTCGCCGGCGGCCTTGCGCATTGCCATCGATGCCCAGCCGGCACAACTGCGCGTGCTCAAGTGCCGCGGCGGCCTGGCCCGTTCGGCGCCGATTGCCTTCGCCGTGGGGCATTGAGGTTGCCATGCGCTGGGTCTGCATTGTTTTCCCGCAATTGGCGCTGGACGCGGTACTGCGTCAGCGCGCCGATCCCGATGAGCCCCTGGCGTTGCTGACCGGCCCGGCCCAGCGCCGGGTGCTGCAGGCGGTCAACGACGCGGCGCGGGCGCTGGGCTTGCGTCCCGGCCAGTCCATGAGCGCGGCACAGGCCTTGAGCAAAGGCTTTGCCACGGCTGAATACGACGCCGCTGACATCGAACACTGGCAGCAGTTTCTCGCCGCCTGGGCCTATCGCTTCAGTTCCCAGGTCAGCGTGCATTACCCTCGGGCCGTGGTGTTCGAGATCGAATCCAGCCTCGGCCTGTTCGGCGCCTGGCCGCAGTTCGAAGCGCTTTTGCGCCGAGAGCTCGGCGAACTGGGGTTTCGGCACCGCATCGTGGCCGCGCCCAACCCGGTGGCGGCGCGGGTGCTGGCCAATGCCTATGACGGCCTGGTGGTGCCGGATGATCAAGCCTTGCAGCATCACCTGGGGCAAATGCCCGTCGACCGGGTCGGTCTCGAAGCCTCGGTCGCCACGGCCTTGTCGCGCATGGGCCTGCGCACCTTGAGCCAGGTGCAGGCGTTGCCCCGGCATAGCCTGGCCCGGCGTTTCGAAGCCCAGGTGCTCAAGCATCTGGATGCCCTGTTCGGTGTGCGACGGCTGGCGCTGGCGTTCTACCTGCCACCGGACCGCTTCGATGTGCGCATCGAGCTCAATTTCGATGTGCAGTCCCATCAGGCCTTGCTGTTCCCGTTGCGTCGATTGACCGGCGACCTGTCGGCGTTCCTCTGTGGTCGCGACAGCGGCGTACAGCGTTTCGACCTGCACCTGGAGCACGCCGGGATGCCGGACACCGTCATCAAGGTCGGCCTGCTCAGCGCCGAGCGCGACCCGGCGATGCTCTTCGAGCTGGCCCGGGGGCGACTGGAGCAAGTGCAGGTCGAGGCGCCGGTGCGCGGTTTTCTCCTGCGTGCCGAGGATTTGCCGACCTTCGTGCCCCAGCATCAGGAACTGTTCGACGATCGCCCGCAGCAGTCCTTGCCCTGGGAGCAACTGCGCGAACGCCTGCGTGCACGGCTGGGGGATGACGCAGTGCATGGCTTGCGCTTCCAGGCCGATCACCGCCCCGAGTGCGCGTGGCAGGCCAGTGCCGACAGCCAGCCTTGCGCGGTGCCGGCCGCGGTGAAGCGGCCGGGCTGGCTGCTGACCGAGCCGCTGGCCGTGCATCAGGGCTCGGCACGCATCCTCATGGGGCCGGAGCGTATCGAGTCCGGCTGGTGGGACGGCGACGACGTACGCCGTGACTACTACCTGATCGAAACCCGTGCCGGCCAACAGGGCTGGGCCTACCGGGCGGTCGGTGAGGACGGCCCGTTGTGGTTGCAGGGTTGGTTCGCATGAGCATCGACTATGCCGAGCTGCACTGCCTGTCGAACTTCAGCTTCCAGCGCGGCGCCTCCAGTGCCCTCGAACTGTTCCAACGCGCGAAAAAACAGGGCTATCAAGCCTTGGCGATCACGGATGAATGCACCCTGGCGGGTATCGTTCGTGCCTGGCAAGCGGCGAAGTCCGTGGAGTTGCCGCTGATCATCGGCAGTGAAATACGCATCGAGAACGGCCCGAAACTGGTGCTGCTGGTGGAGAGTCTCGAGGGCTATCAGGTGCTGTGCAGATTGATTACCCGTGCCCGGCGTCGCACGCAGAAAGGCCAGTATCAGGTGCTGCGTGAAGACTTCAGCGAACCTTTGCCGGGGTTATTGGCGTTGTGGGTGCCGGACGCTGTCGATGCCTTTGAACAGGGCCGCTGGCTCAAGCAGGTCTTCGCCGAGCGCCTGTGGCTGGCGGTGCAGTTGCACCGCGGTCAGGACGATGCCAGGCGCCTGGACGATCTGCTGACCCTGGCCAGGGAATTGCGCATAACGGCCGTGGCCAGTGGCGATGTGCACATGCACGCCCGGGGCCGACGCGCCTTGCAGGACACCATGACCGCGATCCGTCATCACCTGCCGGTGGCCGATGCCGGATTACGCCTGCACCCCAACGGCGAACGCCATCTGCGCAACCTCGACGTGCTGCAGGCGCTTTATCCGCCCGCCTTGCTGGCAGAAACACTGAATATCGCCCGGCGTTGTACCTTTGATCTTGGCCAGTTGCGTTATCAATATCCCCGTGAGCTGGTGCCGCAAGGGCACTCGGCCTCCTCGTGGCTGCGTCATTTGACCGAGGAAGGCATCGAGTGGCGCTGGCCAAAAGGGCCGAAAAGCGAAGTGCTGGTGCAGATCGACAAGGAGCTGCAACTGATCGAGGAACTGGGCTATGAAAGCTATTTCCTGACGGTCCACGACATCGTCCGCTTTGCCCGCCAACAACAGATTCTTTGTCAGGGTCGTGGTTCTGCCGCCAACTCGGCCGTGTGCTTCGCCCTGGGGATCACCGAAATCGATCCGGATCGCACCACGTTGCTGTTCGAGCGCTTTCTGTCCAAAGAACGTAACGAACCGCCGGACATCGACGTCGATTTCGAGCACGAGCGCCGCGAGGAAGTCTTGCAGTACGTGTTCCAGCGTTATGGCCGGGCCCGGGCCGCGTTGACGGCGGTGGTCAGCACTTACCACGCCGCCGGTGCGGTACGGGATGTGGCCAAGGCACTGGGCTTGCCGCCGGACCAGATCAATGCCCTGGCCGATTGTTGCGGTCACTGGAGCGATGAAACACCCCCCGTTGAACGCCTGCGTGAAGGTGGTTTTGACCCGCAGAGCCCGGTGCTGCACCGGGTGCTCAGCCTGACGGGGCAGTTGATCGGCTTCCCCCGGCATTTGTCCCAGCACCCCGGCGGTTTCGTGATTTCCGAGCAGCCGCTGGACAGTCTGGTGCCGGTGGAGAATGCCGCCATGGCCGAGCGCACCATCATCCAGTGGGACAAGGATGACCTCGACGCAGTGGGCCTGCTCAAGGTCGATATCCTGGCGCTGGGCATGCTCAGCGCGATTCGCCGATGTTTCGATCTGCTGCGCCGGCACCGGGGCCTGGACCTGAGCCTGGCGACCATCCCGTCCGAAGATGCGGCCACCTACGAAATGATCGGTCGGGCCGACACCATCGGCGTGTTCCAGATCGAATCCCGGGCGCAGATGTCGATGTTGCCGAGGCTCAGGCCAAAGACGTTTTACGATCTGGTGATTGAGGTCGCCATCGTTCGACCGGGACCGATCCAGGGCGGCATGGTGCATCCGTACCTGCGACGACGGAACAAGGAAGAACCGGAGGTGTATCCGTCACCGGAACTGGAGGTGGTACTCAAGCGCACCCTCGGCGTGCCGCTGTTTCAGGAGCAGGTCATGCAGATCGCCATCGTCGCCGCCGACTACAGCCCCGGCGAGGCCGACCAGCTACGCCGCTCCATGGCTGCGTGGAAACGCCACGGCGGGCTCGAACCACACAAGGAACGGTTGGCCGCCGGGATGAAGAAAAACGGCTACACCGCCGAATTCGCCGCGCAGATCTTCGAGCAGATCAAGGGTTTTGGCAGCTACGGTTTTCCTGAGTCCCACGCGGCCAGTTTTGCCTTGCTGACCTACGCCAGTTGCTGGTTGAAATGCCACGAACCGGCGGCCTTCGCCTGTGCGCTGATCAACAGTTGGCCGATGGGGTTCTACAGCCCGGACCAGATTCTGCAGGACGTGCGGCGTCATCATTTGCAGGTTCGCCCGGTGGACGTGCGCGCCAGTGACTGGGATTGCAGCCTGGAACCGATCGCCGCTGCGCAACCGGCGATTCGCTTGGGGCTGCGCATGATCAAGGGCTTTCGCGAGGACGATGCCCGACGCATCGAGGTGGCCCGTTCCAAAGGCGCGTTTGCCGACATCGCCGACCTTGGCGAACGGGCGCGACTCGATGCCCGCGCCCAGGAGCAGCTGGCCGATGCCGGTGCGCTGCGAGGCCTGGCCGGCGACCGGCACCGGGCACGCTGGGAGGTGGCCGGGGTACAAAAGCAGCTGGGTCTGTTTGCCGGCCTGCCAAGCCAGGAAGAGGACGTGGTGGCGTTGCCCAAGCCCACCGTGGGCGAGGACCTGCAAGCTGATTACGCCAGTGTCGGCACCACCCTCGGGCCGCATCCGTTGGCCCTGTTGCGCGCTGAGTTGACGGCGCGACGCTGCCGCAGTTCGAAGGCGTTGCTGGACGTCGAACATGGTCGGCCGGTCAGCGTCGCCGGCCTGGTCACCGGCCGACAACGCCCGGCCACCGCCAGCGGCGTGACGTTCGTCACCCTTGAGGACGAGTTCGGAAACGTCAACGTGGTGGTGTGGCGTGACCTTGCCGAACGGCAGCGCAAGGTGCTGGTCGGCTCGCAGTTGCTCAAGGTCGATGGGCGCTGGGAGAAGGAGGGTGAGGTCCGGCATCTGATTGCCGGACGCTTGAGTGACCTGAGTTCATTGCTCGATGGGATCAACGTACGGAGCCGGGACTTTCATTGAGTCACAGGGCTTCGGGTGGTTGAGTGCCGGCAGCAAAGTCGCTGAGTAGCTGCCCCGTTGCCACAGGACGTTCGAGCATGGGCAAGTGGTTGCAACCTTCAAGGGTGACAGCCTTTTCGACCCGGCCATCGGGCAGACCGTTTTGCATTGTCTCCAGGGCGGAGATATCGATCACCTTATCCTCGCGGCAACCGATGCCAAGTACCGGCATGGTGAGCTGCGCCAGTCGATGGTCCAGCGCGAGCCATTGGGACGGCGGGCGGATCTGCGTCAGGGTGGACTCGATAAAGCTGCGCTGGCGCCGATTGCCTGCAATGGCATTTTCTACCTCTTGATCGGACATTTCGGGAGGATCGAGATAGACAAGTCGGGCAGTGCGCTCGACGCCCACACGGTCATCGTAGATAAACGGGTTGTCACCCGCATTCAGCGCCCGGATGAAATCGTTTTCGACAAAGCTCAACCCCAGCGGGCTGATCAGCACCAGGCGAGCAATACGCTCCGGTCGCTCGGCGGCAAACACTCCGGCAATGGCACCGCCCATGGAGTGGCCCACCAGATTGATTTCACGCAGGTCGAGCGCAAGCAAAAAATCATTGAGCCGTGCCGCTTGTGCATCAATGTCATAACTTCCGCCTGCAAGGCGCGTCGAATCACCCCAGCCGGGAAGGTCGGGAATGACCACGTGAAAGCGTGCGCCGAGGTCTTCGCCCAGTGGGCGCCAGACTTCCTTGTTTGAAGAAAAGCCATGCACAAGCAACAGGACCGGACCGTTTTTTTCGCCCTCGTAATACGACCAGGTCGTGTCGCCTGCCTGGATTGACCTGGTCTGCAGGGAGGACTTTGCTGTCGGGTTGATATCCGCGGGGGTTGAGTGTGCGGTGCCCGAAAACGGGAGTGTTGCAAGGATGAGTATCACGGAGAACAGAAGGATGTACCTGCTGCTTCGAATGGTATGGAAAAGGGAAAATCGCTGACGGGTATCCATGTCATTAACGTCCTGATTACGCTGATCGGTTGTTTTGTCTTGCCAACGAATGGATCGATGAGCTGCGCAGCAAGAAAGGTCGATTTGATGTTGAAGATGGCGTGGCAACAATACTGGCAACCGGGAAATGTACGACCTCAGGTTTCAGAGTAAGCATGCCGCACCACCCCGTTCGGCGGCGAAGCCGTCGTAAAATCGGTGAATGCAGCGTGCCTGAAATTATTGCGGTGATTGGTTTGGGGGCTGCTCCGCAGCCCAACGGGGGCAAGCCCCCTCGCCACAAAAGCCGCTCCCACAGGGTTTGTGTTAATGCCTGTTATTTGCTCAGCGGCCAAAACCGCTCCCCACCCCCTGGCGCTTCCGTCCACGCTTGCAACGAGCGTGTCGGCAAATCGAAGTAATCCCGTGTGCGCGCATAACCATGCCCGCCCATGCGTCCGATCGCATCCAGGCGCAATTGATCGATGTACAGGGTTTTCGGGTCGATCAATTCGTCCCGCACATGAGCCATCAGCACTTCACCAAAGATAATCTCCCGGGATTGGCCGATGGACAGCGCCATCATCCGCCGGCACTCCAGCGCCACCGGGGCTTCGCCGATGCGCGGGCATTTGACCGTGGTGCCGGGGATGGCGGTGAGGCCGGCGGCGGTCAACTCGTCGAAGCCGGGGGCGAAGGGCACGGCGCAGACGTTCATGGCTTCCACCAGTGCATCGCTGACGATGTTCACGGTGAATTCCTGGCTGAGTTGAATGTTGCGGGTGGTGTCCTTGGGGCTTTGGTCGCCGTAGTTTTCCACGCCCAGGGCGAGGATGGGCGGGTCGGCCGACAGTGCATTGAAAAAGCTGAATGGCGCCGCGTTGATCCGGCCTTCGCCGTCGACGGTGGTGACCAGGGCAATCGGCCGTGGCACGACGCTGCCGATCAGAATCTTGTATTTGTCCCGTGGGCTCAGTGTGCTGAAGTCGAAGCTTTGCATAGGCAGAATTCCCTAAAGGAGAGGGTCAATCGCACTCAGTGGTGTGTCTGCGCTGTAGCCGTCGGCAAACGGGATGGCCGGTTGGAACAGGCTTTTCCAGTCCGGCTGGCCGAAGGCCCGGTCGCTGTGGCTGCGCATCAGTTTTTCGAATTGGCGTTGGGCCTGGCGTTGCAGGGCGGGGTAGTCGACGTTTTCGACCTGACCGTCCTGCATCACGCAACGGCCGTCGATGTAGCTGGCGATGCAGTCATCACCGCGCCCGGCCAGCACCAGGTTTTTCAGCGGATCGAACAGCGGTCCCAGGTGCATCCCGCGCAGGTTGAACACCGTGATGTCGGCCTTGCAGCCAGGCGCGAGGCGACCGATATCGTCGCGGCCCAATGCCTTGGCACCGCCCAGGGTCGCAGCGTTGTACATATCCAGTGTGCTGATCAGGTCGTTACCGCCCTCCATGAGGCGAGCGATGTTCAGGCCCTGGCGCATGTTGTCCAGCAAGTCCGCCGGCCAGGTGTCGGTGCCCAGGGCGAAGTTGATGCCCTTGGCCCGATAGCGTCCGAACGAGTTCAGCGCCTCGCCATCCCGGGCAAACACCACGGGGCAATGCACCAGGCTGGCGCCGCCATCGACCACGCGTTGCAGGTCGTCATCGCCGCGGGTGTAAATGCCATGGGGCAACAGGCTGCGCGGGGTCAAAAGCTCAAGCTGCTGCAACCAGCCCAGTGGCGAGGTGCCGCGCAGTTGCTCGACCATCGCCACTTCACCCTGGCCCTGACAGCAATGCAGACGCACCGGCGCATTCAGTTCCCGACTCAGGGCAGCGGTGCGTTGCAGCAGCGCCGGGGTGCAGGTCTGGATGCGATCGGGCAGCAGCGCAGCGCGAATCAGGCCGTTGCTCGCACCGTCGAAATCGTGGAAAAACCGTTCGGCGGCATCGAGTCCGGCCATGCCCCGGGTTTCGTCCCAGTGGTGCGCCAGGGTGCCATCGGCGCGCCAGTAACTCATGCCGCTCATGTAGCAGGGACCGAGGTAAGTGCGCAGCCCGAGTTCGGCTGCCACACCGGCTACTGCCGCAAATTCGTCGTAGGTCTCGGCCCACTCGCGGTAGTACACCGAGGTGATCGGCATGGCCGTGGTGATGCCGTTGCGGATCAGTTGCGTGAAGGCGTAGCGGTATTTGAAGATTTCTTCTTCGGGGGTGTAGGTTTCCCGCGATCCACGCGCCAGATATTGCGCCGACCACATCCGGCCCATGTCGCGCTCGTCGCCGTTGTCCAGGGTCAGCACCGTGGAGTCGAGATCGCCGAGGGCATCCAGATCGATGAAGCCGGGGCCGATCAGCGCATTGCCGTAATCGATCCATTGATCCACTGGCCCCGGATAACCGCGCCCGACAAACTCAATGCGCGAGCCTGCGAACACCACTTCGCCGTCGCGCCACAGCACATGCCGGGTGCCGTCGAAGCCGACCACGCAACTGGCTCGCAAGCCAATGCGCTTCACAGGCGGCTGTCCAGCAGACGACCACCCGCGGCGATCAATTGGCCCGCGCGATAGACCTGGCGCTGTGGCCGCGAGACGACTGCCTCACCCAGGGTTTGCACTGGCATCAGCAGGAAGTCCGCCGGCTGGCCGATTTCCACGCGATTGGCTTGGCAACCCAGCGCCTGGGCGCCGTTGACGGTCGCCGCCGCGAACGCCGCCGCCAGTTCTTCGTCCTTGTTCAGGTCGAAGCGGAACGCCAGCAGCATCGCCCGTTCGAGCATGTCGCCGTTGCCCATGGGCGACCAGGCATCACGTATGCCGTCCGAACCCAGGCACACATTCACGCCGGTTTCGCGCAGGGCCAGGAACGGCGGCACCGCGCAATCGGCCGGGGCCGAACTCATCAGCGAAATGCCCAGCGCTGCCAGGCGCTCGGCCACCGGTTTGACCTGGCTCCATGGCAGCATCCCCAGGCAGTAGGCATGGCTGATCATCACCCGGCCTTGGCGGCCGAAACGCTCGGTGTAGTCCGCGATCAGGGCGATCTGCCACAGGCCCAGTTCACCCTTGTCGTGCAGGTGGATGTCGACGCCACGGTCGAATTCGCTGGCCAGTTTGAACACGAAATCCAGTTGCGCAATCGGGTCGTTGTCGATGCCGCACGGGTCCAGGCCGCCGACGTTCTCCACGCCCAGGGCCATGGCTTCGCGCATCAGTTCGGCGGTGCCGGGGCGACTGATCAGGCCGGTCTGCGGGAACACCACCAGTTGCAGGTCGATCAGGTCGCGGTAGTGTTCGCGCAGTTGCTGCATGGCCTCGACATGGCGCAGGCCGAACTCCGGGTCGATGTCGACGTGGCAACGCATGGTCAGCGAGCCACGGGCGATGCAGTTTTCCAGCAGGGCGCCGGCGCGTTGCGCAATCGGGGTGGTGACTTCACGCAGGATGCGCCGTTCGTTGGCGATGTAGTCCTTGAGGGTCGGGCCGGCGCTGTTGGGGCGCCAGGGCTGGCCCCAGAGGGTTTTGTCCAGGTGCACGTGGCTTTCCACCAGTGGCGGGGTGAGCAGATGGTTCTGGCCGTCGATGTCGGTGGGGAGCAGCTCGGTGGTCGAGGCGGGGCGGCGTTGGGTGAAGCGACCGTTTTCGATCAGCAGGTCTTCGGCGGTAGAGCCGTAGGGGCGCACGTTGCGCAGCCAGCGGGGTTGGGTCATGAGTAACCTCAATGAATTCTCTGGTGTCTGTGTTGGCCTCTTCGCGAGCAAGCCCGCTCCCACAATGGAATGCATTTCAAATGTGGGAGCGGGCTTGCTCGCGAAGGCCGCGACTCGGTCTCGGATCAGCCCTTGAGCTTCGCCCAGATCCGGTCCTGGAGTTCGCGTGCCTTGTTGCTGCACTCCTTCTCAGGGCGCAGGCGCGAGGCGAATTCGTCGGGCATGTTGATGGCGTCCATCACTCGCCACTTGGCGTCGATCAGCTTGTCGCTCTGGATGCCGTTGTCGTAGGCGATGGCGTTGGAGACGGCAGCGGCGTTTTCCGGTTTCATCATCCAGTCGATGAAGATCTTCGCGTTGCCGGGGTGTGGCGCGCTTTTCGGCACGGCGAAGTTGTCCTGGAACATCGCCAGGCCTTCCTTCGGATACACGTACTTGATGGTGCTCTTCTGCAAGGTGGCCCGGGCAGTGGAGCCGTTCCAGTTCTGCATCATGATCACCTCGCCGGAGGCCATGCGGTCGACGGTGTTGTCCGAGCTGTACATCTTCAGGAAGGGTTTCTGTTTTTGCAGCAGTTCGAGGATGCGCTTGGCGTCCTGCGGGTTTTCGCTGCACTCGTCGACATTCAGGTAATGGCTGGCGGCGTTGATCACGCTGCTGGAGGTGTCGAGGGCGGCGAGTTGGCCTTGCAGTTCCTTGCGTGGTTCGAAGAACTCTTTCCACGAGTCGTCGAGCTTGCCGCCGGGCACTCGCGCGCTGTCATAGGAGAAGCCGGTAGTGCCCCACAGGTACGGCGCCGAGAATTTGCGACCCGGGTCGAAGCTCGGGTCGCGGAACGCCGGTTTCACGTACTGAAAGTTGGGCAGGGCCGAGGCGTCGATTTCCAGCAGCAGGTCCTGGTTGATCAGCGTGCGCATGATCGATTGCGACGGCACGATCACGTCATACGCCGCACCGCCGGCCTGCAGCTTGGCCAGCAGGGTTTCGTTGCTGTCGTAGCCGTCCATGGTGACCTTGATCCCGGTCTCCTTTTCGAACTTGGCCAGCAGCTCGACCGGGTAGTAGTCGGTCCAGTTGTAGAAGAACAGCTCCTTGGGCTCGGCGGCCTGAGCGCCGAACGCAGTGATTGCGGTGAAGCAACTCAGGGCCAGACCGGCTACAGCGAAACACATGCTTTTTGTTTTCATGCTTTGCTCCAGGATCATTGGTTTTTGCCGCGCTGCCCCAGCCAGAAGGCCAGTACTACCAGCACGATGGAAATCACCAGCATCAGGGTCGAGATCGCGTTGATCTCCGGCGTCACGCCGGCCTTGATCGCCGAGAAGATGTACACCGGCAGGGTGGTCGAACCCGGCCCGGCGACGAAGAAGGTCATGATGAAATCGTCGAGGCTGACCACGAATGCCAGCACCGAACCGGACAGCACCGCCGGCCACAGCAACGGCAAGGTCACCCGGCGAAACACCTGCCATGGGTTGGCGTACAGATCGTTCGCCGCTTCCAGCAGGCTCTTGTCCAGGTCGTTGAGTCGCGCACGAATCGGCAGGTAGGCAAAGGGAATGCAGAAACCGATGTGGGCGACGATCACCGTCAGCAGGCCGAGCTTGATCCCCAGCGCCATGAACAGCAGCAGGGTGGCCACGGCCGTGACGATCTCCGGCAGGATCAGCGGCAGGTTGATCCCGCCCTCGACCATTTTCTGTCCGTAGAACGGCCGGTACGTTGCCAGCGCCGCGAGCAGGGCAATCGCCGTGGCGCAGACCGTGGCGATGCTGGCAACGATGATCGAGTTCAGCGCGGCGGTCTGGATCGACGGGTTGGCCAGGATGCGTCCGTACCAGGCGAACGAGAACTCGGTCCACACCGTCGCCGAGCGGTTGGCGTTGAAGCTGTAGGCAATGAGCACGAAAATCGGCAGGTACAGATAGGCCAGGATCAGCAGGCTGACTTCACGGGTCAGCGGCAGTTTCTTCAGGTGCAGGGCAATCATGCTTGGGCTCCTGGGCGTTGGGTCTTGGCGGCTTTGCGGCTATAGAGGGCGTACAGCACCAGGGACAGCAACATGATCCCCAGCAACAGGAACGACAGCGAACTGCCCAGCGGCCAGTTGCGCGCGGTGCCGAATTGCTGCTGGATCAGGTTGCCGATCATCAGCGTCTTGCCGCCGCCGAGGATCGCCGGGGTAATGAAGGCACCCAGGCTCGGCACGAACACCAGCAATGCACCGGCAATCACCCCTGGCATCGACAGCGGCAGGATGATCCGGCGCAACGCGTGCCAGCGATTGGCGCCCAGGTCGTAGGCCGCCTCTACCAGGCGCCAGTCGAGTTTTTCCAGGGTCGAGTAGATCGGCAGGATCATGAACGGCAGGAAGCTGTAGACCAGGCCGACGCTGACCGCGAAGTCGTTGTAGAGCAGGGTGATGCCACCGGCCTGCGGGAACAGCGCGTTGAGGCTCTGGGCCACCCAGCCGTGTTCGCGCAGGATGATCAGCCAGGCGTAGTTGCGGATCAGCAGGTTGGTCCAGAACGGGATGGTGATCAGCAATACCATGAGGTTGCGTCGGCGCGGTGTCAGGCTCGACATCCACAACGCCACCGGGAAACCGAACAGGAAACACAGGACCGTGGTGCCACCGGCCTGGAACACCGAGCGCAACAACGCTTGGGCGTAGACCCAGTTCAACTCCAGTTCACCGTCGAAGCCTTCCTGGAAAAACAGCTGCACGTAGCTTTGCAATTGCCAGTTGGCCTGCCAGTCGACGCCGCCATAGACGTTGCGCGGCAACAGGCTGATGTAGCCCATGATGCCCAACGGAATGGCGATCAGGGCCAGCAGGGTCAAAACCACCGGGCTGAGCAACAGCGCACGGTTGAGGGCCGGGGAAGTGCTGCTGACGCTCATCTCAGGCCTCCATCAGCAGGCAGGCATGGGGCGGCAGGTGGACCGCGACGCGATCACCCACCACCCGGCCGTGGTTCAGGCCTTCGTTGTTCTCGCGCAGCATGACCTTGATGTCGTTGTTCAGGCGGCATTGGTAGAGCGTGGCCGTGCCGACATACAGCACGGCCTCGATCACACCGCGCAGATGATGTGGCTGCGTCGGCTCGACCAGTTGCGAACGCTCGGGGCGGAACGCCAGTTGCACCTTGCTGCCGTCAAAGCCCTGGGCCGGGCAGGGGATCTCCACTGGCATGCCGTTGGGCACGAAAAGCTTTTCGTTCTGCTGGCCACGCTTGAGGTGGCCGGGAAGGAAATTGATGTCGCCGATGAACTGCGCGACGAACTGGTGTTGCGGCCGCTCGTAGATATCGTTGGGCGTGCCGATTTGCAGGATCTTGCCGGCGGACATCACGGCGATGCGATCAGACAGGGTCAGCGCTTCTTCCTGGTCGTGGGTGACGAAAATGAAGGTGATCCCGGCTTCTTTCTGCACGCGCTTGAGTTCGACCTGCATTTCCTTGCGCAGCTTGAGGTCCAGCGCCGACAGCGGTTCGTCCAGCAACAACACTTTTGGCTTCGGCGCCAGGGCCCGGGCCAGAGCCACCCGCTGCTGTTGGCCGCCGGACAGTTCGGCCGGTTTGCGCTTGGCCAGGTGCTGCATTTGCACCAGTGCGAGCATTTCATTGACGCGCTGGGGGATCAGTTTGCGATCAAGGCCCTGCATCTCGAGGCCGAAGGCGATATTCTGCGCGACACTCATGTGCGGAAACAGCGCGTAACTCTGGAACACCGTGTTGACCCGACGCTTGAACGGCGGTAAATCGTTGACCGGCTCGCCCGCAAGGCGGATCTCACCTTCGCTGACGTGCTCGAAGCCGGCGATGGTGCGCAACAGGGTGGTCTTGCCGCAGCCTGAGGGGCCGAGCAGGGTGAAGAATTCGTTGTCGGCAATGTCGACCGAGACGTTGTCCAGGGCGGGTGCCAAGCCTGGATCGTCGGAATATCGTTTTGAGACGTTTCGCACTTCAATTGCAACTGGATGACCCATAATGGTGCATTCCTCTAATTATTGTATGCAAAATCTGGATGCAATTTAGAAATACCCGGATTAATCTGCCCGTGCAAGCCCCTTTTTCATAGGCTGTTCATTCGCCAGGGTTGGTTGCACAGGGCGCCAGGAGTTGATGAATGACGGAAAAGAAACTGGAAACCACGGTCGACCGCGTCTACCAAGGGGTTTACGAGGCGATCAGCAAGCGCTCGTTGCGTCCGGGAATGAAGCTTGGCGAAGCTTCTTTGGCCGAGCTGTTCAATGTCAGCCGCACGTCTGTGCGAGCTGCGCTCAAGCAATTGGAAGCCGACGGACTGGTCACCACCGAGCCCAATAAAGGTGCATCGGTATCGCTGCCCAGTGACGAGGAGATCCGCTCGCTGTTCGAAACCCGGCGTCTGGTCGAGATCGGTATCGTCAGTGAACTGTGCCGTCGTCGCGATACGGCGGTGACCCAGGACCTGCGCGATCATTTGCTGCTCGAAGATGAAGCGCATCAAAGCGGCGACCACGAACGGCTGATTCACCTGCTCGGCGAGTTCCACATCAAACTGGCCCGCAGCCTGAACAACCCGGTGCTGCTCGACTGGTTCCAGAAGCTGATTTCCCGGGCGTCGCTGTATGCCGCCGCGCTGGATGACGACAGCCATGAGGCCTGTCGCGACGATGAACACCTGCGGCTGATCGAATACATCGAAGCGGGCAACCAGAGCGCAGCCATCGAGCTGACCTGCATGCACTTGAATGGTATCGAGAAGGCCATCCTGGATGTCGCGGCGACCCTGAAAAGCAGTTACAACCCGCTCAAGCATTTGATTGAGGTCTAGACCCCGCTGAAGACCAAACTGTAGGAGCGGGCTTGCCCGCGATAGCGGTGTTCCTGTCGCCATATTCTTTTGGTGTGCCGACGCCTTCGCGGGCAAGCCCGCTCCTACAGGGGATCTCCGGTGGCCCGCGAGAATCAGCTATACCTCTATGAAACGAATCGCGTCCGAAATGCTCGAAACAAACGGGTGCAATTTCCGGGATAGAGCCAGCCGATGCAGTTTCTAGCGGATAGCCACGGGTGTGCCGGGTGGAATGGCGAAATGGCCGGGCGCATTCGTGCGTTCGACTGGAGCCTGACCGAACTCGGCCCGCTCGACTCATGGTCCAAGAGCCTGAACAGTGCGGTGCGGTTGATGCTCGCCTCGCCGTTGCCGATGGTCATGCTCTGGGGCCAGTCCGGGTACATGATCTACAACGACGCCTACTCGAAGTTTGCCGGTGGACGTCATCCGTATCTGCTCGGCTCCGCTGTGGAGTTGGGCTGGCCGGAAGTCGCCGAATTCAATCGTAACGTGGTGGATACCTGCCTGGCGGGTGGCACCCTGTCCTATCGCAATAAAGTCCTGGTATTGCTGCGCGATGGCGTTCCCGAGGATGTCTGGCTCGACCTCTATTACAGTCCGGTGGCCGACGATGACGGGCGCCCGGGCGGGGTCATGGCCATGGTGGTGGAAACGACGGAGCGGGTGATATCCGAACGCCGGCGACAGGCGGCCGAAGACGCCTACCGCGCCGACAACGAACGGGTGCGCCTGGCGCTGAACGCCGGTGCCTTGCTCGGTTCCTTTGTCTGGAACATAAAAACCAACGTACTGTCGGGTGATGAGCGCTTCGTCCGCACGTTTTCCTATCCACCCGGGCAGGATCTGCAAGACCTGTCCCAGGAAATCGCTGAAAGTCGGATCCATCCGGATGACCGTGGCTGGGTCCAGGAGCGGGTCACACTGTCGGTCGAGACAGGTGAACCGTACAACGTCGAGTACCGGATCCAGCGTCCCGACGGCAGTTACCTCTGGGTGCTCGCCAGCGGTTGTTGCGAGTTCGATGAGCAGGGCGAGGCGTTTCGTTTTCCCGGTGTGCTGATAGATATCCACGAGCGCAAGACCGCCGAAGAATCCCTGCTCAAGTTCACCCGCAACCTCGAACAACGGGTGGCCGAAGAGGTCGAGGCGCGGCTGGCGGCGGAGGAGCAACTGCGCCAGTCACAGAAACTCGAAGCCATCGGCGGCCTCACCGGTGGTGTGGCCCATGACTTCAACAACCTGTTGCAAGTGATCGCCGGCAACCTGCACCTGCTCGCGCGCCATGAGCCGGATAACCCCAATGTGCAGCGTCGGGTATCGGCGTCCATTGCTGCGGTCGAGCGCGGTGCCAAGCTGTCCTCGCAATTGCTTGCCTTCGCCCGACGCCAACCGTTGTCGCCTGCGGTCTTTACGTTGCGGCAGATTTTCGATGGCCTGGCGGAGCTGTTGCTGCGTGCCTTGGGTGAAACCCTTCAAGTTCAAATGACGGCACCCGAAGACTCCTGGAATGTGTTTGTCGATCGCAACCAACTGGAAAACGCCATTCTCAATCTGGCGATCAATGCCCGTGACGCCCTTCAAGGCGAGGGCCGGATTGATCTTTGTGCGGAAAACATCGTCCTGGGTCACCAATTTTGCGCCGGCAAGGGCATCTCCGCCGGGGACTATGTACGGGTGTCCGTGACGGATACTGGCGTCGGCATGCCGCCGCAGGTGCTGGCCCAGGCGTTCGAGCCATTCTTCACCACCAAGGCCGACGGTCAGGGCACCGGATTAGGCTTGAGCATGGTGTTTGGTTTCGTCAAACAGAGTGGCGGTCATATCGAAATTGCCAGCGACGTCGGGCAGGGCACCCGGGTGCAGCTGTATTTTCCGCGCACCTTGCGCGCGGCCTCCACTGAAACGCCGGGCCCCGGTGTGTCACAGCGGGGCGGGCACGAACGCATCCTGGTAGTCGAAGACAATGAGGCCGTGCGGGTGTCGGTGGTGGAACTGTTGCGTGAAGAGGGTTATCAGATCCTCACGGCCACCAACGGTGACGTCGCCATGCAGATGTTGCTGGAAGGCCTGGCGGTGGACCTGATATTCACCGACGTGGTCATGCCAGGCCTGATCAAGAGCTCGGACCTGGCGGCCTGGGCGAAAGTGCAGGAGCCACCGGTGGCCGTGCTGTTTACCTCGGGGCATACCCGCGACATCATCTCGCGCAATCACCAGCTCAGCCCCGACACCCACTTGCTGAGCAAACCCTACAATCCCGATGCGCTCAGGCAGATGGTGCGCACGGTGCTTAGCGGCTAAGCAACCTTTGCCACATCGGTCGCATTGTTGGCCCTGCTATTTGCCTGGATGGGCGGCCTGAAGTGTCTTCGCCATCCCGAGGTGTTTTTCCAGCGCCGGCAGCATTTTTTGCGCAAAGCCCTTGAGCTCGGTGGCACCTTTGACCCGGTCGTCCGTCACTGTATTGGCCTCCTTCTTGAACAGCTCGATGGCTTCTTCATGAGCCTTGACCTGATTGTCGGCATAGGCTGCGTCGAAGGACTCGTCACGCATATCGAGGATTTTTTCCTTGGCTTGTTTGGTCAGTGTCGTGCTGTCCGGCACTTCGATGTCGTATTTTTTCGCCAGGGCGGCCAGTTCATCGTTGGCCTTGGAATGATCGGTAATCATCATGTTGGCGAACTCCTTGACGTCGGCTGATGCACTTTTTTCCAGGGCCATCCGGCTGGCCTCGACTTCGGCGATGCCGCCAGCCGCGGCTTTGTCGACAAAATCATTGGAAGTGGCAGCCAGGGCGCTGCCGATGCAACTGCCAAGGGCAACAGCGAGGACCAGGTGACGCACGTTGAATCCGTCCATAGGTGATTCTCCACGCAGGTTTCAAAAGGTGATCGAATGATCGTTAACCGGTGGAGGCGCTGGCGCAGGCAAAGGTTTTATCGCATTTGCGACAGGACGACGAACGGACACCGCTGGTCTGACAGGTGGTCGACAGAACCGCCTAACCAAGGCCATTCTGATAGTTGGTGAACGCAATAGATCGCGTTTCGCTGCCGATCAACAAACGGAGGTGTTCCATGCCGGTGCCCCATGACCTTTATCAGGATCTGAAACGCTCAAAGGAAGAAATCCAGCAGAAACGCACCAAGGATCCGTTACTGGATTCACTGCTTAACAAGTATTCCCAGGCGGATGCCGAAGTGGTGAAGGCAGAGGAGGCCAAATCCAACGATGACATGGTAAGGAAGCTCAAGGAGGTGCGTTTGCAGGTCAAGGACAAGATCGTCAAGCAACTGGGCTCGTAGCCCTGCCTCACCGAACCTGCCACCGACGATCGGTGGCTGAAAAGTTGGAACGGCAAACCGAACCGGCACCTCGAATGCTCAGAGACCGATGCTACGGCTCTCAACGAGGTGCCTCATGACCCAGCCCAAATACCCAAGCGAACAACAGGGTGGCTACGACCCGATACCCACTCACCCCGAACCGCTGAGCCCCGAACACACCACGGCCAATCCCGAGGAAGAGCCGGGCATTGATGAGTTTCCGGAGGATGAGGGTGTCGACGTCGATTCAGAATGAACACCGTCCCTTGTGGGAGCGGGCTTGCTCGCGAATGCGGTTGGTCATTCAAAAGTGATGTCGACTGACACTACGCCTTCGCGAGCAAGCCCGCTCCCACATGGGGGCTTCGGTGAATTCAGGAAGGGGGACTGCTCATTGCAATGCCTTGCTCAAAGGCAACCGCGCCATGTTCTGCGCTTTCAGTGAGCCGAAATACAACCAGTCCCCGTACTCGCGCACCGTGGTGATCGGTGAGTAGTTGTCGCTGCTGTCGTCCTGCAGATTGGCGATCACTTTGCCTTCAAGGTCCAGGCCCAGGACAAACCCGCGCTTTTCCACGGGTTTGGGCAAGACGGTCATGGCCCGCACGATCATCTTGCGCACGAACGGATGCGCCGCCGTGCCATCGAGCAAGGCGTTGCGGGGAGCATACAATGCTACCCAGAACCGGTCGTGGCCATTGAACGACAGGTTGTCCGGGAGCCCCGGCAGGTTATCGATGAACAGGTCGTGGGTACCGGCCTTGGGGCCGCTGAGCCAATAGCGATTGATGCGGTAGGCGCCGGTTTCATTGACCAGGACATAGGCATCGTCCGGTCCCAGCGCCACGCCGTTGGCAAACTCCAGCTTGTCCAGCACAACCGATGTCTTGCCGGTCTGGAAGTCGTAGCGCAGCAGGCGACCGTCACCGCCGTGTTCGAGCACGGCCTCACCGTCGTGACCATAGCCGTAGCGGCGCGACGCATCGCTGAAATAGGCGTAATGACCCGGTTTGTCGATAGCCACATCGTCGGTAAAGCCGAAGGGAACGCCGTCAGACTCTGTGGTCAGGGCCACCAGGCGCCCCTGGGCGTCGAGTGACAACAAGCCTTTGACTGCATCGGCGATCACCAGCAGGCCATTCGGATGCCGGGCCAGGCCCAGTGGCCGGCCACCGGTATCGGCCAGGACTTTCCTGGTCTTGCCATCCAGGCTGGTGCTGATCAGGCGACCGTCGTGCAGGCCGGTAATGAGCATATCGTTTTCCAGCAACAAGGCTTCCGGCCCGTCGATGTCGGTGGCACCGATGCGCTCCACGCCCTTGAGCCGCTGATTCGCGGCGTAGATTCCGCTGGACAGGGATGGCGCAGGCTGTGGCGTCCAGGCCACCGGTCGTACCTTGGTCGGCATCAGCAGCAGGAAGGCGCCGATGACGACAATGATCAGCAACAGGCACTTGAAGGTTCTGCTCACGCGCTGACCCCTGTGGTCACCAGGTAATTCTGCGCCTTGTCGCGCAACGCCTGCAGCGACGCCGCCGATTCCCGGTCGATGCGCCGCTTGAGCAGCAACCGGTTGGCGATCCGCATCGCCAGACCGCTGAATTGATACTCCAGGGTGCGGACGAAATGTGTGTTGTCGCCTGTGGCATCGCATTCATAGGTGACCACCAGCGACAGGCCATGATCACCCTCGGCCCGGGCGCTCCAGCGCCGTCCGGGCAGGTACTCGGCCACCTCCCAGCTCAAGTGCCCGTCGCGGCCGCCGGCACGGATGTCCTCCTCGAAACGTGCGCCGGCATGCAACGGGCCTTTTGGCCCATCGATATGCAGCGACGAAGGGTGCCATTGTGGCCAGAGGGTCACGGTGCTGGCGTAGGCCAGTACTTCGATCGGGCGTCCGGCAATGACAATCTGATGCTGCATGCGGGTCATGGGCGTTCTCGTCGGGTTGAGCGGCGCAGGTTCCGGCTCCCAATAAAGGGTGCCGAACAGGTAGTCCATCAGCGGGAAAACGATGTTGAAATTACGCTCTTGCATCAGTTCGCGGCGGTGGTGCAACTCGTGCAGCCGGCGCATCTGGCGGATCCACGGCAACCGCGTGAGCGGGTTGCGCGGCGGCAGATGCTCGCAGGCATGAAATACTTCATAAGCCAGGTAGCCGAGGACAAGAAAGCCGCCGACCAGTCCGGCGACGTTGGTATTCGATTGCTTGAGCAGCCACCAGAGGGGCAGGGCGACGGCGAGGGTGTGCAGCACGATCAGCCAGGCCGGAAACAGAATCACCCGCCAGTCGCGCGCGCTGTCGTAGGTCATGTGGCCGGGGGTGAAAAAACTGTGGTGGTCGCCGGCGTGACGGGCATAAAACAGCCGGGCGAAGCTCTTTTTATGATGCCCCAGATGGCGATGCACCCTGTACACGCCGAGGTTGAACAACAGCAGCGTGACGGGCACCGCCAGCCATTCTGTCGGCCGCACCTGGTGCACGTTGCTCCAGAACGCGCTGATCGCCAGTGCCCCGAACACCAGGACAAAAGCGCCATGCAGCCAAGGGTTGTAGAGTGGACGAATGTCGGCGCGGTAGCGGCTGCGGAATCCTTCGGTGGTCTGCCTCACTGCAATCACCTGTCGTTTTTGTTATCTCCTTAAGATTAGCCGATCCCGATGATTTGACGGGCTGAACCTCAAGGACACAACGGCCATGATCCGGTGCAAACCGGTCTCAGGTCAGCGGGTCCCAGCGTTGCGACCAGTCTTCGTCGGAATCGATGACTTTACGCAGCAGGTCGAAGGCGCGTTGCAGTGTCGGCGAGTCACGATCGCGCGAATAGACCAGATAGGTCGGGTAGTTGAATTCGGGAGCCTTGGGCACCCGTTCCAGGGCGCCGCTGTCGAGATAACTCTGTACGACACGGGTGCGGAAGTAGCCACTGCCGCCGTTTTCGAGAAGGTACTGCAAGCCCAGCGGGCCGAGGTTGAAGCTCAGGGCAGCCTTGGCTTTTTCCGGCAGGGCGGCATCGTGCTGGCGCCGGAAATCAGCACCCCAATCGATGTACACATAAGGATCGGGCCTGTCGGCCAGGCGCACGAGGATCAGTTTTTCTTCGAGAATCTGCTCGACCTGCAGACGCGGCCAATACTCGGGCTGATACACCAGCGCGGCATCCAGAACGCCCAACTCCAGTTGGCGCAGCAGGTTTTCGCCGTCACGGATTTCCATACGCAAGGCGTGGCTGGGGATGTTCTTGCGGATTTCGCCGGCCCAGCCGAGCATCAACGGGTTACACAGGCTCACCTCGCCACCGATGTGCAGCACGTCGCGGTAGCCCTCGGGTAATGGCAGATCACGCCGCGCGGCTTCCCAGGTTTGCACCAGTTGATTGGCGTACACCACGAACGCTTCACCGTTGGGCGTCAGGCGCGCGCCGGCACGATTGCGCACGAACAGGGTGCTGCCCAGTTGGCTCTCGAGTTTCTGCACCCGCGCGGTGATCGCGGTCTGGGTGACATGCAGCTTTTGCGCGGCGGCAGCGAGGCTGCCATGGCGAACGATTTCGAGGAAGGTACGGGCGAGGTCGATGTCCATGGGGTGGCCGGTGGTGTAAGTGCTCGCATTGTAAGAGCACCACCGAACTTGTGGCGAGGGGGCTTGCCCCCGTTCGGCTGCGAAGCAGTCGTCGATCCGAAGCCCTGCTATGTTTGAGCGGGTCTAAAGGGCCGCTTCGCGCCCCAACGGGGGCAAGCCCCCTCGCCACAAGGGACAGTGACAAGCAGGCAAAAACGACAAATCCCGCCACTAAGGGCGGGATTCGTTTGCAGCAGGCACGCCCCCGAAAATCGGGAGCCCGGTGCTTACGACGGGAACAGTTCGGACAGTTTCATCGCCAGCATCATGTCGCCTTCAGCGCGCAGCTTGCCGCCCATGAACGCTTGCATGCCGTCAGTCGAACCGTCGACGATGCCTTCCAGGGTTTCGCCGTCCATCACCAGAGTCACCTGGGCGTCCGGGTTCTCGCCTTCCTGCAGCTCGCAAGTGCTGTTCTTGACGATCAGCGAGAAGTTCTTGGTGTCGTCGATGCGGAAACCGAAGACCAGGTCCAGACCGGCAGCAGCGGCTGGGTTGAACTTGGCTTTCATTGCTTGTACGGCGTCTGCTACGGAGGTCATGGTTCGATCCTTTCTTGGGTAATAAGAGCTGGGTGATTACAGCCAGGGTCACAATAGTCCGGACTCAGCGAAACGTGATGAGTTCCGGTGCCTTCAACAGTTGCAGGTGCGCATGACCGTTGAAGGAAGCCAGGGCCACCTCGCGACCACGAAACTTAAGCTGGTTGAGCGAGGTGTTGACGATTTGCCAGTTCAATTCAAAGGCCTGCCGGGCAGGCATTTGCGTAATCAGGTGGAGCAGGGCAGTGATGGTGCCGCCGGAGGTGAACACGGCGATTTTCTGGGTGTTGTCGGCCTGGTCGAGAATACGATGCAAGCCGGCCCGCACCCGCTCGACAAAGCCCAGCCAGCTTTCCAGCCCCGGTGTGTCATAGGTGCCGGCAAGCCAGCGCTCGATGATCAGGGCGAAGATACGCTGGAACTCACCACGGTTTTGCGCGGCGTTGCGCAAGATGTTCAGCGCTTCGGGCTCGTCCGGCAGCATGGCCGGCAACAACGCGCGGATCACTGCATCGGCGTCGAATTCGTTGAAGGCGGAGTCGGTTTCCAGGATCGGCACCGGCAGGCCCACCGCAGCGAATTGTTCCAGCGCGCTGTTGGCCGTGTGCTGCTGGCGGCGCAGGTCGCCCGCCAGGCAGCGGTCGAAGCTGATCCCCAGTTCGGCCAGGTGACGGCCAAGGATTTCAGCCTGACGAATGCCGGTCGGCGACAGGACGTCATAGTCGTCTGCACCAAAGGAGGCCTGGCCATGTCGAATCAGATAGATACTGCCCACGTCCGCGTCTTCCCGGTACGTTGAAGGTTTGGCGAGGTTATGAGGATGGCGGTGAGCTGTCAATGAAAAAACATACGCTTGTTTGAAATGCCCGTTACACGCCTGTTGCCTGAGGTTTCACGGCTGGTCGCAAGGTCGGCGCATGGGTATGCTGGAGGTATCCCGCGCGCGTTCAAGCCGCGCATCGTTTGAGGAGTCCCCGTGGAGTTTTTTTCCGAGTACGCCATTTTTCTGGCCAAGACCGTGACCCTGGTGATCGCCATCCTGGTGGTCCTGGCCAGCTTTGCGGCCCTGCGCAGCAAAGGGCGGCGCAAGTCGGCCGGCCAGTTGCAGGTCAGCAAGCTCAATGATTTCTACAAAGGACTGCGCGAGCGCCTGGAGCAGACCTTGCTCGACAAGGACCAGCTCAAGGCCCTGCGCAAGACCCAGGCTAAAACCGACAAGAAACAGAAGAAAAAGCCCGAAGCCAAACCCCGGGTGTTCGTGCTGGATTTCAACGGCGATATCAAGGCTTCGGCCACCGAAAGCCTGCGCCACGAAATCACGGCATTGCTGACCCTCGCCACTCCGAAGGACGAAGTGGTGCTGCGCCTGGAAAGCGGCGGCGGCATGGTCCACAGCTACGGCCTGGCCTCCTCGCAACTGGCGCGTATCCGCGAAGCCGGCGTGCCCCTGACCGTGTGCATCGACAAGGTCGCGGCCAGCGGCGGCTACATGATGGCGTGCATCGGCCAGAAGATCATCAGCGCGCCGTTCGCGATCCTCGGCTCGATTGGCGTGGTCGCACAGTTGCCTAACGTCAATCGCCTGCTGAAAAAGCACGACATCGACTTTGAAGTGCTGACCGCCGGTGAATACAAACGCACCCTGACGGTGTTTGGCGAAAACACCGAGAAGGGCCGGGAGAAGTTCCAGCAAGACCTGGACATCACTCATCAACTGTTCAAGAACTTCGTGTCGCGGTATCGCCCGCAACTGGCGATCGATGAAGTGGCCACCGGCGAAATCTGGCTCGGTGTCGCGGCGCTGGACAAGCACCTGGTCGACGAACTCAAGACCAGCGATGAATACCTCGCTGAACGTGCCAGCAAGTCCGAGCTCTATCACTTGCACTACGCCGAACGCAAAAGCCTGCCAGAGCGCATCGGCATGGCCGCCAGCGGCTCGGTCGATCGCGTGCTGCTGAGTTGGTGGAGCCGTTTGACCCAGCAACGCTTCTGGTAGCAGGGCAGGAGATCGTGCAAAACATCCAGCCGGGGCATTAGCCCCGGTTTTTTTGGAGGCTTTCACTGATTTGTAGGGCACGGCCCTTTGTAGGAGCCGGCTTGCTGGCGATGGTCGTTAACGATAACGCGTGTGGGCTGGATAAACGCGGCGCACTTGAGTCCATCGCCAGCAAGCCGGCTCCTACAGTTTGGTGTTCACATCTTTTCGACCAGGACGCAGTCCCTTGTAGGAGCTGGCTTGTCAGCGATGGTCGTCAACGATAACGCGTGTGACCTGGATAAACGCGGCGCACTGGAGGCCATCGCCAGCAAGCTGGCTCCTACAGTTTGGCGTTCACATCATTTCGACCAGGACGCGATCTCCTGTAGGAGCTGGCTTGCCAGCGATGGTCGCTAACGATAACGCGTGTAAACCGGATAAACGCGGCGCACTGGAGGCCATCGCCAGCAAGCCGGCTCCTACAGTTTGGCGTTCACATCATTTCGACCAGGACGCGGTCCCTTGTAGGAGCTGGCTTGCCAGCGATGGTCGTTAACGATAACGCGTGTGACCTGGATAACCGCGGCGCACTGGAGTCCATCGCCAGCAAGCCGGCTCCTACAGTTTGGTGTTCACATCATTTCGACCGGGACGCGGTCTCCTGTAGGAGCTGGCTTGCCAGCGATGGTCGCTAACGATAACGCGTGTAAACCGGATAAACGCGGCGCACTGGAGTCCATCGCCGGCAAGCCGGCTCCTACAGTTTGGCGTTCACATCATTTCGACTCGGACGCGGTCCCTTGTAATTGGATGGACTCGCCCAAGCCGAGGCGTCAATGCGCCACGGTGGCAGTCTAAACAGCCAACGACAGCGAGGGCGAGTCCATGAAAAATCATAGTTCGTTTGATCAATCCGTGTCTTCTT
>NZ_JAHBDR010000045.1:0-92774 GCF_019956575.1 Pseudomonas sp. A-R-19 | reverse complement strand
CATCATTTCCATGCTGATCACCCTGTGTTCTCCTGCTCAAAAATTGAGCAGAAGCAGTTGAACACCTGGGTCAGTTTTCAGTCGGCAGAACAGCCTTTACTGGGTCAGTTTTCGGTCAGCGGCAACAAGGTAGGTAGCTCTTCGCATTCCGGAAGCTGTCGATTGGCACAGGGACGTCGTATGAGCTGTTGCGGCACTTCGGCAATGACGCAACCGAAAACCGCACAGGCGGTGCACAAGCTAAACGTGGGACTGATGTTCTTTGTGTGCAGTTTTTATCAGGTGTGAATGGCGAAAAACAGCAAGCGACCGACTAGGTGACCGTAATCCCAAACGACTGGCGAGGCACTAAGATCCCTGCCTCTCCTGCCTTTCAAATGAATTTGCAAGAAAGTCGATTAGGGCGCGCACGGAAGGCAGTAGACCTCGTCGAGAGGGAAAGACTGCGGTGATTACACCTTCATCTGGCCTCCATTGTGGGATAAGCGTTAACAAACGACCGTCGGAGATTTCTTCCCTGACCACGGCTAGCGGCATGCTAGCGATGCCCACCCCCCGACTCACTGCACTTTTGAGTACCGCCATATCGTCGCTGACTAAGCGCGGAACATGGCTGATTTGGGCGGTGGCCCCGTTGGGATCATTCAGGTGCCAGTGGTAGTGCGGTTGAGGCGCTCCCCAATGAATACTCGGAAGATCCACCAAATCCGCCGGTACCATCAACAGCGGGTAGCGTTGCACAAAAACAGGGTTGGCAACCAGTACCTGTGGACTTCTGGCCAGGACTTTCATCACCAATTCGCTACTTTCCAATGGAGGAAAACATAAGCTCAAGGAAATGTCATATCCCTCGCTGATAACGTCAACACGACGGTTGAAACTCTTCACATAGAGTTCCACTGATGGGCATTGCTCCATGAACTCGCCTAGTAATGGGGCCACCCAGAAGTTCAGTAGTGGAGTGGTGCAGCACAGGCGAATAACGCCTCGGGGTTCCGACCGGCTCTGTTCAATGACATCTTCCGCCGACTCAGCTTCCGCCATCATGGCCACGCAATGGCGGTAATAAGCCTGACCGATATCGGTCACTTGGAATTGCCTTGTAGAGCGCTGAATAAGGCGCACACCCAGCCGCATCTCTAGTTGACTGACCCGTCGACTCAAGGTGGATTTTGGCATGTTGAGGGCGCGGCCTGCGGGAGCGAAGCCTGCATGTTCAACCACTTTTGCGTACAAAAAGAGTTCATTGAGATCAATCACTCGTGGCCCCTATCGTTCCATATTTGAGACTGTGAAGTCTAATCCAGCCACTACCGGCATCCAACCTCCACGACTAAGGTGAATCGCTCGGGTCCTTGGCAGGCGACGCAACATGAAGAAAATTCTGGGCATATACAGCAGCCCCAATCGGCATTGGGTAGGGGATGGATTTCCGGTCCGCTCGCTTTTCACTTATGACACGCTGGGCCGTCATATCAGCCCGTTCCTGTTGTTCGACTACGCAGGACCTGCGGATTTCCCGCCTTCAACGCACCGGCGTGGGGTCGGTCAGCATCCGCACCGGGGTTTTGAGACGGTCACCATTGTCTATAAAGGTGAACTCGAGCATCGGGATTCCACTGACGCTGGCGGCAAGATAGGACCAGGCGATGTGCAGTGGATGTCAGCAGCGTCGGGCATCCTTCATGAGGAGTACCACTCACCAGAATTCAGTCGCGCTGGTGGAACATTGGAGATGGTGCAGTTGTGGGTGAATCTACCCGCAAAAGACAAGATGTCTGCGCCTCGATATCAGACGATTTTGAACCGCGACATCGTGCAAGTCAGCCTACCTGACGATGCCGGTTTAGTGCGCGTGATTGCCGGTGAGTACGCCGGGCGCAAAGGTCCCGCACTGACCTTCACCCCCATGGATGTATGGGACATACGTCTGAACGCAGGCAAGAGCATTTCCCTGCAATTAAGAGCTGGCTTCACCTGTGCAATCGTCGTGCTCAGTGGGGGTGTTGAGGTGAATGACAGTGCAGTTTTGCAGGAGGCACAGGTCGCGCTGCTTGACCCTCATGGAGTCAAGCTGTTGCTGGAGGCCAGTAGCGACTCAAAACTGGTCCTGCTCTGTGGAGAGCCCATCGATGAACCCATCGTTGGCCAGGGTCCGTTTGTCATGAATACCCAAGCAGAAATAGTCCAGGCCATCACGGACTTCAACAGCGGCCACTTTGGACAGATTACCCCGTGATCATTTTCGGAGTGTCATAGGTTGACATTGCGAAATCTGTTGGCGGCCAAACCGTCTTTTCTCAAAGGAGAACGTTATGAGTACCCCGGCTAATTTCAACAACCAGAGACCCGTCATAGACCCATCCAATGTCGCCATGCTGCTGATCGACCACCAAAGTGGTCTGTTCCAGACAGTGGGCGATATGCCGATGCCCGAGCTACGTCTGCGCGCTGCGGCGTTGGCCAAGATGGCGACGCTGGCCAATATTCCGGTCATCACCACGGCCTCCGTTCCACAAGGCCCGAACGGCCCGCTGATCCCCGAGATTCATGAAAATGCGCCACACGCCCAATACGTGGCGCGCAAGGGTGAGATCAATGCGTGGGACAACCCGGATTTCGTCGGTGCCGTGAAAGCCACGGGCAAGAAGCAGCTCATCATCGCCGGCACCATCACCAGTGTTTGTATGGCTTTCCCTGCCATCAGCGCCGTGTATGACGGATATCAGGTCTTCGCTGTGGTGGATGCCTCCGGCACCTACACCAAGATGGCCCAGGAAATTACGCTCGCTCGAGTGGTACAGGCGGGTGTAGTCCCGATGGATACCGGTGCTGTCGCGTCTGAGCTGCAAAAATCCTGGAACCGTGACGATGCACAGCAATGGGCCGAGGTTTACACCAAAATTTTCCCGGCCTATCAGTTGCTGATCGAAAGTTACATGAAGGCTCAAGCTGTAGTGAGTAATCAGGAAGTATTGGACTCCCAGCGCAAATAACTGATTCCAACATGAGGGGAGTGCGCCCTCATCAGTGGAGGCCATTGGGGCTTCCGTTGTTCACCTGGAGAATGAAAATGTCTACTGCCTACAAACGTCTCGACAAAGATCAAGCGGCTGTGTTGCTGGTCGACCATCAGACCGGTCTGTTGTCGTTGGTACGCGACATCGATCCGGACAAGTTCAAGAACAACGTGCTGGCGCTGGCCGATCTGGCCAAGTACTTCAAACTGCCGACCATTCTGACGACCAGCTTTGAAACGGGCCCGAACGGCCCACTGGTGCCGGAGTTGAAGGCTCTGTTCCCGGATGCTCCTTACATTGCGCGCCCAGGGCAAATCAACGCTTGGGACAACGAGGACTTTGTCAAAGCCATCAAGGCTACCGGCAAGAAACAACTGATCATCGCCGGGGTGGTGACCGAAGTCTGCGTGGCGTTCCCGGCACTGTCGGCAATCGAGGCGGGCTTTGATGTGTTTGTGGTGACCGACGCGTCCGGTACCTTCAATGCCCTGACCCGTGATTCGGCGTGGAACCGCATGTCGACGGCCGGCGCACAGTTGATGACCTGGTTCGGGCTGGCCTGTGAGCTGCACCGCGACTGGCGCAATGACATCGAAGGGCTGGGAACGCTGTTCTCCAACCACATTCCGGACTACCGCAACCTGATCACCAGCTACACCCAACTGACTTCCGACAAGTAAGTTCGAGCCAGGGACCACGACAGCATCAGTGGCCTTTCAACGGTGTGTTGAACAGGCCCTGACCTGTCGGGGCCTGTTTCAATCAGGGTTTGTTTTGTGCGGTCTACTTGAGGCTTTTTTTGTCTGGATCATCAGACACGGAGCCTCGCGGCAAGAGAGATAACGATGAGCAATCAAGAGCCCCAATGTCGGTTGTCCTCTTCCTTGGATTGTCCGATGGAAGAGGGTGTTAAAGCGATTAAACGAATCACTGCGCGCTCTGCCGAAGTGGGTGGCGGGATTATCGTCAATCGATTGATGCCCTCGCGCCAACGACGAATGATCGGCGCCTGGTGTTTTCTCGATCACGCCGGCCCTGCGGTGTTTGAAAAAAAAGCCGGCCTGCGCGTCGGCCCCCATCCGCATGTTGGCTTGCAGACCTTCACCTGGATGATCAAGGGTAAGGTGCTGCACCGCGACAGTCTGGGCAACGTCCAGATCATTCGCCCGGGCCAGGTCAACCTGATGACGGCCGGACGGGGTATCACCCACACAGAAGAGTCGCTGCCTGACGAGCACCATCTGCACGCCGCGCAGTTATGGATTGCCTTACCGCAGGGTGACGAGAACTGCGCGCCGGCATTCGACCACTATGCGGACTTGCCAGTCTGGGATGAAGGCGGGGTAAGGATCACCTTGCTGGCCGGGAGGTTCGGCGGCCGCACCGCCCCCTGCCGAATTTTTTCACCGTTGGTGGGCGTGGACTTGGCGAGTCAGGGGGCAGCCTCGCTTCGATTGGCCGTGGAACCGCAATTCGAATACGGCATCCTGCCGCTGGAAGGTACGTTCACCATCAACGGCCAGACGTTTGCCCGTAATGAACTGGCCTATCTGGGACGCGGCCTCAGCGACATTGAGTTGTCATCCACCCAGGGCTCACGCGCCTTGCTGCTGGGGGGGGAACCATTTGCCGAGGAAATACAGCTGTGGTGGAACTTCGTCGGCCACAGCAAGGAGGACATCGCCGAGGCCCTTGAGGCCTGGAACAGCCGGGACCTGGAGCGTTTCGGTGACGTTGAGGGTTTTGACGGAGAGCGTCTGGTCGCCCCGAGGTTGCCGTGGCAAGGCGTGTGACGCTCAGGTCAACAATGAGCGGGAGTCCCGGTGATGGCCAATACGTTGAAACGACTGCAGTGGGTCTCTATTTCGCTTGGGGTGTCGCTGGCTACGGGGAACACCCTCGCGGACAACTCGCTGGGCCAACGGGATAATCTCAGCAGCGGAATCAATGATCGACAAAAGGCCGAAATGGCAGTGCCAGACGGTTTTATCAGTGGTTTGTCGCTCAATGGATTGTTACGTAACTACTACTTCAGTCGTGATAACCATGACACTCCTGCAGGGCTCGACCAACGTGAGTGGGTACAAGGTGCCTATCTGTCTTTTCGTTCCGGGTATACCGATTCTCCGATCGGCGTCGGTATTGATATCCATGGGTTTTATGGGCTAAAGCTGGATGGCGGAGGGGGCAGCGGCGGTGCCGGACTACTCCCACTGAACTCAAAAAAAGAACCGGAGTCGGAATTCTCCGCAGCGGGAGCCGCATTGAAGTTCAGAGGCTTTGACAGCCTCGTTCAGGCCGGCGATCAATACCTGGAGAACCCGGTGATTGCTGGCGGGGTCAGTCGGGTGTTTCCCCAGACCTTTCGCGGCGTGGCGTTAAAAAACTACAGCCTACCGAACCTGACCCTCGATGCTGGCTGGGTCGATTCCACACGTTTGCGTAATCAGAGTGGTCAAAGCTATTTGGTCACCAGCTATGGTGCCAGTAACAAGGCGGGTGTGCCTGCCGATCGTGAAAGCCCCAATATGGAGTGGCTGGGCGGTATTTACAGTGTGCCAGGCGCTATCACCCTGACGGTCTACGGCGGACAATTGAGCGATATCTGGAACCAGTACTACGTGGGAGCAAGTTGGCCGCTGAAGCTCACCCAGGCGTTGACGTTAACGCCGTATCTGCACTATTTCAAAACCCGGGATCAGGGTCAGAGTCAGCTCGGACGGATCGACAACGACACCTATAGTGGTGGTCTGACGCTCTCTGGCGCTGGCCAGAGCCTGACGCTGGGCCTGCAAAAAGTCGACGGCAACACGCCCTTCGACTACGTCGCACAGGATGACCGGTCGTTTCTCTACCTGAGCAACTCTCAGCAGTACGCCGACTTCAACGCCCCGGGAGAGAAGTCCTGGAAGCTTCAATACCAGACCAGCCTGGCGTTCGTGGATGCTCCAAACGTGCAGCTAAGCACGTCCTATACACGCGGCGAAGCCGACCTGACCCGGGTGGATCCTGCCAGTCAAGGGTACGGCTACATCTACAACGCTTCCGGAAAAGATGCACACCATTGGGAACGGGATGTGGCCCTGCGTTATGCGGTGCCCGACGGCAAGGCCAAGGGGTTGAACGTGACCCTGCGTTGGGCCGCGCATCGCACGGGGGATGGCTATACGGCGCCAGGTAACACCCGGGGCAATTCGAACGCCGATGAGTACCGCGTGATCGTGGACTACCCGTTCAGTATTTTTTAGCAAGTAGCGTAGAAGGCATGACATGCGACAACAGGTTGGCTTAATCAAGGCAATCGGCATCAGCTCGTTTTTTGTTTGTTCACCGAGCGAGGCCGATAGCGTCAGTTTACCGCCTTTAGCATTAGGCAATGCGAGCTTCATGGACGGTGTGTCCGGCCCGGGGATGCTCTTCGAATTGCCCACGCAAATCTATCGCAGCAACTCGGCGAATGATGCTCAAGGCCACTCCATACCGGGATCGCAAAAAGTCCGCAGCACGACCGTGCTTCCGCATTTTGCCTACATCAGTTCCAACACCGTTCTGGGGGCTAACTATGGTGCGGAAGTGCTACTGCCATTCGTGTATCTGGACATGGATATCGACCACGGGCCTGACGGCAGTCGTACACGGCAAGGCGACATGGTTATCAGCCCGCTGGTGTTGCAGTGGGCACCGCGTTCGGTGCTCGGCAGGCCTTACTGGCAGCGGCTGAATTTTGTTTTTTCGTTGCCGACGGGTTCCTATAGCGCCGACTCGGACATCAACACCGGCAGCAATGTCTGGGTCTTCAACCCCCACTACGTGTTCACCTGGGAGCTGACTGACCGCCTGGAAGTCAGCGGTCGTTTCCACTATGCATGGTCAAGTCGCAACAACGATCCGGCGTCCGCGTTGAAGGCCGACAGCATCCAGCCGGGTGAGGCGATCCACAGCAATCTGGCGGTTTCTTATGCGGTATCCGATACCTGGCGGGTAGGGGTGGCCGGCTACCAACTCAAGCAGATCAGCGATGACCGGATCGACGGACATCGGCAGAAAGACTCTCGGGAGCAAGTCGTGGGCATTGGGCCGGGGGTGATGTATCGGCAAGGAAAACAGACACTGTTTGCCAACCTGTATTTTGAAAGCGGTGCTGAAAACCACTCTGAAGGGACCCAGTTAACGCTTCGCTATCTTCATGCCTTTTAATGCTTGTGCAATGAGAGGAGGCAGCCGCTTGTGGCCGCTGCCGTTGTTGCCATGAGGGTTTGAGATAAAAACATCGCCCGGTGTTCGTGGCGCCGGGCGATGGCATGCACTTGCTGTGCACGGCTCGCGAAAAGACGGTTATGCCGCTTCCACGTTGACTTTGGTTTTCGCCATGACGCGGTGCGGCGCCGTTTCGCGCAGGAACAACGCAACGACCAGGCCCAGCACCGCGCCGCTCAGGGCCAGATAGAGGGTGTTTTCAATCCCGTGGTGCTGGGCAATGTAGCCCGCCAGCGCCGGTGCAACGCCGCCCCCGAATACCTCCCCAATGCCAACGACCAGGCCTGTGGCCGTGGAGACCAGCGCCGGCGGTACTGACTCGCTGGTGAGCGGGCCGACGGTCATGCAGATCATGCTGAAGTTGAAGAAGGTGGTCGCGAACAGCAGCAGGAACAGTTTCACGGGTTCGACCCCCGTCTGGATCATCAGCCAAAGTGCCAGGCCGGTGGCCAGGCAAGACAGCAGCGCGACAGGTTTTCGCCCCAAGCGGTCGGAGAGGGCAGGCATCAACACCATGCCGAAGAAACCGCCGAAACCGATGGCCGACATGACGAACCCCATCTGCTGCATGCCCATATGCAGGTAGTCCGTCAGGTAGTTCGGCAGCATGACCGAGCTGACGAACAGGCAGGTCAGCATGCAGAACATGCAGGCGATGTTGAGTAGGACGTTGCGTTGGCGCAGCACCGTCGTCCAACGCGTTTCAGGCACATGTTCAGGTTGCACGGTCTGTGCAGTCTCGCGAGGTTCGCGCAGTACGCGGTACAGCAACCAGGCGACCAGAAATCCGGGCACCGACACCAGCACAAATACCCAGCGCCAGGACGGCACGATCAGCAACAGTTGGGTGGCGACGATCGGTGCCAGGCCGAGACCCAACAGGGGGAAAAAGGCCTGCTGGATGCCGATGTTCATGCCCAGCCGACGAGGATGCGACGCCTCGGCGGTGGCGGCGATGGAGGTCGGCGTGAAGGCACCCTCGGCCACGCCCATGACCGCGCGGATCAGCAGCAGCGCACCGACTCCGGTGGCCAGCCCGGACAAACCGGCCAACAACGAGAACATGATCACTGAAGGGATGATCACCTTGCGCCGACCGATCCGGTCGGAGAGCCGCCCCATGAACATCGAGGAAATCCCCCAGGCGAGCGCCAGCACCGCCGAGATGTTGCCGAGGTCCTGATAATTGAGGTTGAGGTCACGCATCATCACCGGGAACAGCGGCAGTATGATGAAGCGATCCAGGCCGACCAGACCGAAACCCAGCGCGAGCAGCGCGACGGCCTTCCATTCGTAAGCTGAGTCCCATTTCTTGTTATTCATGGCAGTTCTCCGCCCTTGCGGGCATGGGTGGACATGACGCCGACAGCCGCCGGCGCCCAATGGAAGGGTTAGAAATAGACCAGTGCCTCGACCAGCCCGGTCAACTGCGTACGGTCGCGGCCGTTGCCGTAGATGCGATCGTGATCAAGCGGCTCGAACCAGTCGTAGCGCAACTCGGGGCGCAGGCTGAGGTTTTTGCTGACGTCCCAGCGCAGGCCGACGGTCAAGGCATTGAAGTCGCCGCGCGCAGTGCTGGTGGGGAACAGCACAAAACCGTCATGGTCGCGGAAGTGCTCACCGCGCAACGAGAACGCCAAATCAGGGCGCGACTGGTAGGTCAGCACGCTGTTGACGCCCCACCAGGAAGCACCGTCGAAGCCCGGTCCGGTGACGATGTCCACGGTATCGGCCTTGCCGTCGCCGGACTGTCGGCCGTAGACCAACTCGGCGCCCATCGACCATTGCTTGTCGAAGGCATGCCAACCATTGAGCGAGTGCTGTTGGCGAAGCTGACCGTGGGGTGAAATCAGCCGCGCGGTGGGCGCCTGTACGTCATCGACGTTGTGGTTCTCCTCGTCGCCAACCATGAACTCGTAGTCGACCCAAGTGCCCATATCAGCGGTGCGCCAACGCAGGGCGCCCATCAGCGACTTGCCGTGATTGTTGTCGCGCAGGTTGTTCCAGCCTTGTACAACGCCCAGCTCTGCCCCGAGCAGACCGCTATCGCCACTGAAAAGACGGGTACTGGCGAGGACGCCGGACACGGTGCTGGGCTCCGTGACGAAGGCGTAGGTCTTGCTGGCGAACGGGTTGCGTGCCTCACGAATGTTCGGGGGAATCTCGTAGCCGATGGCTGGGCCGAAGATGCCGGCTATCAGACTGATGCCGGGACCGTAGGGCATGTACATCGATGCAAACAGGTTGGGGGTGGCGACAAACTTTTGCTTGTGGCGTTTGGCCGAGTCGGGGTTGTCGTCGCCGGGCGAATTGGCATCCCAGTGCATATCCCAGCCGAACGTGCGGGCGAATTGTCCGTTGCGCCCGTAGAGGGTTTCCATGCTGAAACCGAAGGAGAACTCCTGGGGGCTTGGCCCCGGCAGGGGAGTGACGCGTGGGATAACGTTGGCAACCAGTGGCTTGTCGATAAACAAGTGCACCGAGGCCAGCTCCAGGCCCTCGTCCGAGTAGCCGGTCAACGGCAGGTTGCTCAGGCCGTCGTCGCGCTCATCGCTGGTAGAACGGTTGTTGCGCACGTAGCCGATGTCGAGCAGCCCTGAGACCTTGATTCCATAATCCTGCTCCAGGCTTGGGCCGAAAAGGCTGCGTACCAGCGAGCCTTTACCCTTTTCCTGTTCTTGCGCCTGTACATGCAGTGATGCGAGGGCGAGCAAACCCGCACCGAGCATTTTTTTGTCGATGTTCAACATGACCAGCCTCTTTTATTGTTGTTATTGCGGGTGACGCGAAAGCCGTCGCGCATGCTTGTTTCACGGGCGAACGATGCCCGTGGCGGGCCGTTGCCGGCCCGCGCGAAGGTTCATGCGTTCAGAGGGTGTAAAGGACTAGCGGCGGTCGAGCAGGCTCTTCAGTACGTCGAGCAGGACCGTCCCATTGGCATGCCTGGCGCTCTGTGCACGCCAGCCGATGTGATTGTCGGGGCGCACCAACAGACAGCCGTCTTCTTCAATCTCGCGTAAGCGCGCCCAGTCGCCATAGCTGTCGGCGAAGTCCAGGCCGATCCCGATACGCCTGACTTGCAACTCGATGCCCAGCTCGCGGGCCGCGGCCTCGGCGGCCTGGCTCCAGACCCCGCCGCCATGACCGGTGAGCAGGGTCAGGCGGCCCTTGCCGCAGATATCCAGCGTCGACACCCGCCGGCCCTGCGCATCGTGCAGCCAGGCGTGGGGCAAGCGCGCGCCGGGCCAGGTGGTGGCGTGGTAATACAATTCGCGATCTCGTGTATAGGCCGGTTGTTCGCTGCCATCATCGATGACCGCCGAGCTGCGATAGCGCTGGCCCAGTTCCACGCCATGGCAATTGAACTGGTAGTTTTGCAAGGCAATGGCCTGGTTCAGCTCGGCGCGGCGCTCGCGACCGACTTCGCTTTCGGCATACAGCTCACCCAGGCTGGCCCAGCCTTCTTCTTCGCTCTGTCCCGGCTTGAAACCGAGGGCGTTGGCAATCGGCAGCATGTTGCGCACGCTGCCCATCGCTCGGTCAACGACCTGCCGACCGACCGGCTGGCGCTCAGTGTTGTAGCTGTCCAGCAGGCCGGGCCCGGCCTGACCGTTGATCACCATGGCGAGCTTCCAGGCCAGGTTGTACACGTCCTGCACCGAGGTGTTGGTGCCCAGGCCGTTGGCCGGTGGATGGCGGTGCACGGCATCGCCGGCGCAGAACACCCGCCCCTGGGAGTACCGGTTGGCGACAACATGGTTGATCTGCCACTTGCTGGTGGAAAGGATTTCGACCGGGATTTCAGCGTCGCCGATCACCCGTCGAGCGCGCTCGATGATGGCCGCTTCACTCAGGTCCGGCTCGCCCTGGGCGGGGTCGTACATGTAGAGCATTACCCATTCGGTCCAGGGTTTTACGCAGATGAACGTGCCGCTGCCCACCCAGTAGTCGTTGCCCGGCTGGACCATCCAGTACAGCACGCCGGGGCGGCTCTCACAGTAGCGGCGCAGGTCGGCGCGCAGCCAGACATTGACCGCGCAACCGAGGCCCATTTCACCTTCCAGGGGGATTCCAAGCAGTTCCATCACACGACTGCGCGCACCGTCCGCGCCGATCATGTACTGGGCGCGAACCTGATATTCGTGGCCCACGGTGCGATCGAGGATGCGCGCGGTGACGCCGTCTGCATCCTGGGTGAAATCGAGCAGTTCGCTGTTGAAGCGCATCTCGCTACCCGCGCGCAACGCTTCGTTGGCAATGATCGGCTCAAGCACGTGCTGGGGGATGTTGCACATCGCCGAGGGGCTCGCCGTCTCATAGTCGGACTTGCGCTCGATAGCATTGCCCCAGGTCAACAGGCGGCCCAATTCCTGGCCGGCAAAACTGGTGGCCCAGACATTGTTGGCCATCAACTCATGCGGCGTGGCGGCGGCGACGACCGCGGCTTCAACCCCCGCATCGCGGTAAACCTCGACGGTGCGCTGGTTGGTGATATGCGCCCGCGGGCTGTTGGCGGTCCAGCGATATTTGTTGATCAGCAGGCTTTTGATGCCATAGCGCGACAGCAGCAGCGAGGCGGCGAGACCGGCAGGCCCGCCGCCCACGATCAATACGGGTACTTCAAGGGTTTCGGTAGATTTTTGCTGGTTCATGTCTTTGCTCCGCAATCTTTTTCTTGTGTAACGCACCGGTTCATTGAGCTTCGTAGTTGACGACGAACTCGTCGGGCACATCCGGCCCCCAGAGGTACAGCGAATCCTCGGGCGGATGGTTGCCGGCTTGCCAGTCGATACCCGCCGGGACAAAGTCGATGTCGCAGGAGTACTCGCTGTAGCTGCCCCACGGGTCACGGACGTAGTAGAAATAGTTGGACCCCAGCACGTGTCTGCCGAAGCCCCATCCTTGCTTCCAGCCCTGATCGGCCATACGCATGGCACCCAGGCCCACCTCGTTGACGGAGGCGACGTCCCAGCTGCAGTGGTGGAAGCCGGGAGCGTGTGACTGCACGAAGGCAACGGTGTGATGGTCGGCGCCGTGTACCGTGTGCATAAAGGCGACGATGTGTTCCGAGCGGTCCGACAGGCGAATACCCAATGCCCGTTCGTAGAACCCGACGGTTCGCGCCACGTCCGGGGTGAACAGCATGATGTGCGACAAACGTCGTGGCCGGACTTGTGGCGCATGACGGCGATAGGGTGAACCGCGCTCGCCACCGCCGGCACTTTCAAAACTGACCGCAGGTTTGCAATCGGGCGTGACCTTGGCAGCACGCAGCACCTCGACCCGGGTGCCATCCGGGGCGACGAAACGGAATCCTTCGTCGGCGAGCGGCGATACCTCGCAACCTTCGCGCGTCACTTGTTCCTGCAAGGCCCCAAGGTCTGCGGCATAGGCGCCGAAGGCGATGTGCCGCAGCTTTTTGCCGGGGCCTTTGTGCAGGTAAGCCCATGGGTGTGGATCACCGAAAGTCCGCAACACCAGCGCACCGGCTTCCTCGCGGACATCCAGGCCAAAGCAGGTGTAGAAATCCCGGGCGGTTTCCAGGCAGGGCACATCCAGAGCGTAGTGGTCCAGCGAGTGGACCCCCAACGGGCGGGGCGAACCGTCCAATGCCTTGTCTGACAAGGTCATTACGTATTCCTCCAACTGTCGCGGCCTGCATCGGGCCGCTTTCTTGTTGTCGAGCCATGCGGGGCGGCATGGGCTGTTTTAACCACTACGCTTCGTCGATCACCGGATTGACCAGCTTGCCGATACCTTCGATCGACACCTCGACCACGTCACCGGGTTTGAGGTAGACCTTGGGGTTCATGCCGAAACCGACACCGGCCGGGGTGCCGCTGACAATCACGTCGCCGGCTTGCAGTGTGACCGCTTCACTGAGGGTGGAGATGACCGTCGCGACATCGAAGAGCATGTCTTGAGTGTTGGCGGACTGGACGATTTTTCCGTTGACTCGGGTTTCCAGCAGCAAGCCCTTGCCACCGGCGGGCAATTCATCGGCAGTGACCAGATCCGGCCCGAACGCGCCGGTGTCGTCGAAATTTTTCCCCACGGTCCATTGCGGCGACTTGAACTGGTAGTCGCGTACAGAACCTTCATTGAACAGGGCATAGCCAGCGACGTGCTCAAGCGCCTGGTCTTTTGGAATGTGGCGACCACCGCTTTTCAGGATCACGGCCATTTCGCCTTCGTAGTCCAGGGTGTCGGATACTTTTGGACGGACCAGCGGTTTGTTGTGGGCCGTCAGGCTGCTGTTGAAGCGCGGGAACAGTGTCGGGTAGTCCGGCTGAGCGTAGGGCGACTCCTTGGTGTGATCGGCGTAGTTCAGGCCGACACAGATGATTTTCCCCGGTTTGCGCATCAACGGCAGGTAGTCCTGTTCACCGATTTCGACACTCGGGCCTTGGGCGTTCGCACCATAGGTGACCAGATCCACGCCACGTTCGAGCAGTGACTCCAGCGTCTCCTCACCCAGCACTTTGACGCCATCGGCAGTGCGAACGCCAAGTACGGCGCGGCCTTGATGATTGAAAAATACGTATCGCATGCGGGGAACCTCTTGTTGTGGTCAGAGCCGCCAGATGGCGTTGGCTTGATGGATAAAAAGCTAACGCCATAAAAATATACCGTCAACAATAAAATATATTTTCTGGTTATTTTCTATTAATCGTAGCCCTGTGTATGATTTGGTCACGACCGTCGCAGGATGATGTTTTTCCATGAACCAACCCGAACAATGGCCCGATAGAAGCGAGGCTCCCGAGAAGCGCACCATGGCGTCGCAGCTGGAGGTGCGTGTTCGCCAGGACATCATCAACGGGCGGCTGATGCCCGGCAGTCGATTGCGGCTCAAGGAGCTGGCGGACTTCTATGACGCCGGGGTGATTCCGTTGCGCGAGGCGCTATCGCGATTGGCGGCGACGGGATTCGTCGATGCCGAGGACCAGAAAGGCTTCAGTGTCGGCCGCATTTCCGCTCAGGAGATCCGTGACATCACGGACACGCGACTGCACATCGAGTGCAGGGCGCTGGCCTTGTCGATCAGTCAGGGCGATGTGGAGTGGGAGAGCAGGGTGATCGCCGCGCATCATCGCCTGGATCGTTTGCCCGTCATCGAGGGGGCGGAGCGTCTGCTTAAACCTGAGTGGGAACTCGCCCACGACGCCTTTCACAAAGCGCTATTGTCCAGCTGCGGTTCATCCTGGCTGTTGCGTTTTGCCGCAACGCTGCGCGACCAGACGGCGCGTTATCGTTTACTCGCCATGCATTACGCCGACAGTGATTCACGCGACGTAAGGGGAGAGCACAAGAGCCTGCTTGACGCGGCTTTGAGCAAGGACATCAAGGCGGCCTGTGAGATTCTTTCTGCACACTATGAAGAAACCACTCAGCGGGTCCTGAGCCATGAGTTGCTTCAGGGCAGCGCGGGTTCGGCAGTGAAAAACCGAAAGATCTCCTAGCGCTCCAGCGGCAACAACCCTTTGATGAAAATGGAGATGGTCTCTGTGATCAGGTGCTCCCTTTCCGATTTCGAAGGGCACTTGCCAAGCCCGAGCAGGCAACGCAATTGCAGGTCGCCTGTCAGCGCATCGAGGAAAATCTTCGCGCGGGTATGGGCGTTGCCTGGCGTGATCAGCCCGGCTTCTTCAGCCCATTTGAAGTACTCGGCCAGGCAGTTGTAAGCCGTCGCCGGTGCAGCGTCAAAGAACGACTGCGCCGCCTCCGGAGCACGTAGCGCTTCGGCAACAATCAGGCGGTGCAGGGCGATGGTGCGAGGCGATAGCACAACATCCAGGAAGATCTTCGCAATGCTCGACAGTGCTTCCTGCAAGGGCTGTTGCTTGAGATCCATGTGGGTGAGGGGGCTGACGTTCTCCGCACAGAGCTGCTCGATAATCGCCGAAAACAATCCCTCCTTGCCGCCAAAGTAGCTATAGATCGTGCGCTTTGATCCGCCGGTTTTCGCAATAAGCCCGTCGACACTGACCCCGGAGTAGCCGTCCGTGAGGAACATGTCGGTCGCTATTTTAAGAATGCCTTGACGCTTTGCTGCCTGTTTGGGGGTAGGGGATTCCATGTGGCTCGGGTATTCCTGAAAAGTACGCTGCGAAGTTCGCCATAGCCTACGCCGCTCCAGGTATGCCTTCCAGCCGCACAGGCATCCATCGTGCGCATGAGTCAGCCAAAAAAATTTATAAAAAAGCGGGGCAGCACTCTTGACCAGTCTTTCGTTTGGGTGCACCTTTCGTCAGAAGGGTACGGTAACGTACCGTACCATTACGAAAATACATAAGAACAATAGAGGTACAGATCATGCGTTTTGTACAATTCGTAGAAGGCACTTCCAAAGGCCTGGGTATTGAGCAAGCGGGCATTCTGCGCGGCTTGAACGAAAACGAAGCCGGCTACCCGGGCTCGCTCCATGATCTGCTCGCGGCAGGCGAGGGCGCATTGAAAGCCGCCCATGAGCGCTTGAGCGATGCGCGTTTGCTTGATCCCTCGAACATACGTTACCTGCCACCCCTCGAACGTCCGGGCAAGATAGTCTGTGTCGGCCTGAACTATGCCGATCACACCAAGGAAAGCCCGTACGAGCAGCCTTCCTACCCAACGTTTTTTCCTCGCTTCGCCTCGAGCCTGATTGGCCATGGCGAACCCATCATTCGTCCCCGTATCTCCGAGCAACTGGATTTCGAAGGTGAGCTGGCGGTCGTCATCGGTACCGGTGGCCGACACATCGCCAAGGATCGTGCTCTGGAACATGTTGCGGGTTATGCGATCTTCAACGAAGCCTCGATCCGTGATTACCAGTTCAAATCGCCGCAATGGACGATTGGCAAGAACTTCGATGCCACCGGTGCGTTTGGCCCGACCTTCGTCAGTGCCGACGAACTGCCGCCAGGGGCAAGCGGCCTGAATCTGGTGACGCGCCTCAATGGGGCAATCGTGCAGCAGGGCAACACCGCCGACATGGTCTTCAGCGTCGTCGACCTGATTTCCATCCTCAGTGAAGCGGTCACCCTGGAGCCCGGTGACGTCATTGTCACCGGTACGCCTGCGGGAATCGGCTGGGCGCGTCGTCCGCCACTGTTCATGAAACCTGGCGATCTTTGCACCGTAGAGATCGAAGGGCTCGGCACGCTGAGCAATCTGATCGCCGACGAACAGTCACCGGCCTGAAGCCAAGCGTCAGCCTTACTTTCGAGATAGCGGAGTAACCGCCCCGACTGGGTCGACCGCTGATTCTCCGATTCATGGTGGCCACCTTTCTTGCGAATTGCTTTGCAGTTCACGGACCCGGCTGCCTTGATTTTTGCTGACGGCCCGTTTTTAGAGACAGCACTCTGGAAGCGGCCGTGGAGGAACTATCGTGTTGCAGATAAAAGACATCAACCACGTCGTCTACCGTCATCCCGATCTCGCGGTGATCGAACGCTTCCTGACTGATTTCGGTCTGGTCGTCATGCACCGGACCGAACAGCGGCTTTACCTGCGTGGCGCTTGTTCGCTGCCCTATGTGTACATCGCCGAGAAATCCGAACACAGCAGCTTTGGCGCCATTGCGTTCGCCGTTGAAAGTCTCGACGACCTGCACCAGGCCACACAGCTGCCGGGTGCATCAGCCGTCCACACACTGGATGGCCCCGGAGGTGGGCAATGCGTCGTGCTGCACGACCCGTCCGGCCGCCGGATCGAGTTGGTCCACGGCATTGAGCCGGTGGGTTCGTTAAACCTGCGCGCGGCGTTGACCCTCAACTCGGCGCAAGAGAAACAGCGCTTCGGCGATGTGCAACGGCCCAATAAAGGCGCCGCGCAAGTGTTGCGTCTCGGCCATGCGGCAATCGGCGTGCAAGACATGGTCGCGCACCTGGACTGGTACAAGCAGGTGCTTGGCATGCTGCCCTCCGATCTGGTGGTTGAAGAACCCAATCGGGACTGCCCGGCAGCGGCCTTCCTGCGATTGAATCGTGGGAGTGCATGGACCGACCATCACACCATTGCACTGTTCCAGGCGGAAAAGGACTTTGTCCATCACGTGTCCTACGAGGTTCAAGACTTCGACGCGCAGTGCCTGGGACATGCCTGGATGACCCAGCAAGGCTGGTCGCCATTTTGGGGGGTTGGCCGGCATGTGTTGGGCAGCCAGATCTTCGATTACTGGAGTGACCCGTCCGGCAACCTCATCGAGCATTTCACCGACGGCGACTTGTTCAATCAGGACTCACCATCGGGCTTCACCCAAGCCTGCGACGACAGTCTCTATCAGTGGGGCCCGCCCATGTCGGTGGAGTATTTCCTGGGCGGTAAATGCCAAGCGCAGGACACCGCTCCCCGGCCTGCGGCGTCCCGCCAGCGGCGCAGTTGATCAATCCCGACAGGACAGATGCCATGAGCAAAGCAATGACAGAACAGGGACTTGACCTGCTGTTTCGGCAGGCCCGAAGCCAGAACGGCTGGCTCGATCAGCCCGTGAGCGATGACACGCTCAAAGCACTCTACGACCTGGTGCGCTGGGGGCCGACCAGCGCCAACGGTTGCCCGGCACGTATCGTATTTTTGCGCAGCGCCGAGTCCCGGCAACGCTTGCTGCCGGCACTGAGCGCCGGCAATGTTGAAAAGACGTTGAGTGCGCCGGTGACCGCCATCATCGGTTATGACACACGCTTCCACGAGCAATTGCCCAAGCTGTTTCCACACAACCCCGGCGTGCGTGAATGGTTCGCCGGCCAGCCGGAATTGATCGAGTCCACGGCGCTACGCAACAGTTCGATGCAAGGCGGCTACTTCATCCTCGCGGCGCGCGCCATGGGGCTGGACTGCGGGCCGATGTCCGGCTTCGACCATGACCAGGTCGACAGGGCATTCTTCGCCGCCGATAACGGTCAGGCAGCCAGCTTCCCGGGCATGCAGGTCAAGTCGAACTTCCTCTGCAACCTCGGTTATGGCGACCCCGCCAAGCTGTTTTCGCGAAGCCCTCGCCTGGGTTTCGAGGAGGCCTGCACGCTGCTGTAACTCTCCACCCACCCTGTAAACAAGCAAATCCTCCAGCCTGACTGATTGCGCGCGACGGCTCATCGCGCCCGATCTATCGGACTGGCAAAACAACAACAAAAACAAGGAAAACCACGATGAAATCCATTTCGAAATGGCATGTGCTTGTCGGTGGTTTCCTGGCGTATCTGTTCGATGCCATGGAAATCATCCTGCTGACCATCGCGCTGCCGGTGATCCGTCAGGATCTCGGCCTGAGCTTTAACGAGGCCGGTATGCTCGCTTCGGCGACACTGCTGGGTATCGGTTTCAGCAGCATCACCACCGGCTGGTACTCGGATAACTTTGGTCGACGCAAGGCACTGCTCCTGTCGCTGATCGTGTTTGGGGTACTGACCACTCTGGTTGCAATGACTCACAGTTGGGCGTTGCTCCTGCTGCTTCGCTTCCTTTCCGGATTAGGGCTGGGGGGTGTCTGGGGAATTGTCTCGGCCTATGTGACGGAGACCTGGCCTGCGCATCAGCGTGCAAGAGCGACCGGCTTCGTGCTGAGTTCCTTCCCGATCGGTGCCGCCATCGCGGCAATGGCCGCGGCAAGCTACCTGCCGGACTGGAAGACGCTGTTTATGGTGGCGGGTATCTCGACGCTGATCCCTGTGGCGTACCTCTTTTTCTTTGTGCCTGAATCCCGGGAATGGCAAGAGCAGCAAGCCAGGAACCTTGCCAACCCCAAACTGCATAGGCGCGTCTCGGTCAGCGAAATCTTTTCCCCTGAACTGCTGCGGCTTACCCTGTTGGGTACCCTGGCAGCCAGTTGCGCAGTCATCGGCTTCTGGGGCGCGAGCACCTGGTTGCCGACTTACCTGGTGCAGGAGCGGGGCCTGAACATCGGCATGATGGCCACCTTCATGGCGATCATGAACATCGGCGCTTTCATCGGGATCAATGCGTTCGGCTTCATTGCCGACCACATCGGCAAAAGAAACGCTACGTTGCTTTCGCTGCTGGGCAGTGCCGTCATGCTGTCGATTTATGCGCTGACCACACAGAACGCCATCCTGTTCTGGCTGGGGCCGGTCTATGCCTTCTTCTATGCCTTTGCCAGCCTGTTCGCGTCCTACTTCAGCGCCCTTTACCCCACATGGGTACGCACGATTGGTGCCGGCTTCTGCTTCAACTTCGGCCGCGGCCTGGCGGCATTTGCGCCCTTACTGCTGAGTGGTATTGCCACCAGTTACAGCCTGGCATTGGGGCTGCTGGTCTGCGCAGGCTTCTTTGCCCTTGGCACGATCACCATGTTCTTCATGCCTCATGCGCAAATCCCCCAGGCAAATCCAGCACAGGGTGCGCCACTGGAAACCAGTCATTCGTAGTCGAGCTTCCTCATCCGGTTGTTCCGCTTTTGTGCGTACGCGCGATCAACTGCCAAGCACGGAGTTTTATGCATGTTAGAGCCACAGGTAAAGCAACACATCGAAGCACTTGAAGCGCGCCGTCGTCAGGCAATGATCGACCTGGACATGGACTTTCTGGAAGGCATCTATACCGACGATCTCACCTACAGCCACTCCGATGGCAAGAGCGATAGCAAGAAAGGGTATCTCCAGGGGATGCGCGCAGGGATCTGGATTTATCGAAGTTTCGAAAGCCGGCAAGAGCACATTCGTAGGGTGGGGGCCTGCGCCGTGATCACCGGGTTGATCGACATGGATGTGATCATTCGCGGTGAGCCCATGTTGTTGAACTCGCGCTATATCAGCGTCTGGAGAGAAGGGGACGCTGGCTGGCAAATGATGGCCTGGCAGTCCACTCGATATTCCAAAGCTTGACGTTGGTTTGAACGCGCAGCTGTTTCACCGTCTGCGCCCCACAGTTTTCAGTCACTGACAGTGCATTCGATCGTTTGATCCCGGGCGTTATGGCTAAGCGGGCAGGGCACGCTCATGCCTGAAACCCATAACCCTGGAAGCACTTTTCATGCGGCCAATCCACGGCCGAACTCATTGGAATCTTGACCATGTACGTACAACAACTACAAAAAACGTATCTCAAGGCACTACTGGCTGCTGGCGCAATGAGCCTGGCCACGACCAGCGCAAACGCCAGGGAATGGAGCGATACCTTTGTCGGGTTTCGCTATGGTACCGACTTCACCGAACCCAGCGTGCGGGGCAAGGTCCAGAAGGAAATTTACCAACTGGGCCATGTCAGCGGCAATGACACAGGCTCCAACTTCTTCAATTTGGACATCCTGAAGTCCGACAGTAATGACCCGAAGAAGGACAGTCACTCCGGCGCGACAGAAGCCTATCTGGTCTATCGCCATCAACTGTTTCTGAGCAAGGTCTTTGACCGATCAATGGCGTTCGGACCGGTCAAGGAAGTGGCGCTGAGCAGTGGGGTCGAACTCAACTACAAGAACACTGAGTTCGCGACCCGTAAGCGCATGCTGGTGGTGGGCCCGACACTCAAGTTCGATGTGCCCGGCTACCTGGATGTCAGCCTGCTTTACGCCATGGAATGGAACCATTGTGGGTTGAACGCTTGCCAGACCGAGAACATTCAATTCGATCCTTACTACGTACTGCACATGGTGTGGGGTTTCCCATTTCAGCTGGGCAGCGTGCCGCTTAAATTCCAGGGCTTCGCCAGCTACAAGACGCAAAAGGGCAAGGATTACTTTAAACAGGACACCGCCGAGGAAAGCCTCGTTCGGGCTTCGTTGATGGTCGATGTGGGGCAAATCACCTTCTGCAGCAAGAACAAACTGCTGATCGGGCCGGGTTACGAGTACTGGAAACACAAATATGGAGCGATCCATAAACCAGGTACCGACACCTACGCGCCGACAGTGCATCTTGAATGGCACTTCTGAACCGATAAGCATAGTGCTGGCGAACCCTGTTCAACGCGTTCGCTGACCAGGTAGCAACCGCTTCCTTTTTTGCTCCCATGGTGGGGAAGCGGATTTAGGCGCCCTGGTGGGGCGTTTTTTATTGTTAGTTCGTCGATGGCGCGGGAGGCCTGTTCGGCCTCTGTGACGACCCAAGATTGCCCAGTGATGTGGGGGGCGTACCCAACGGGTCTGCATTGCTGGTGAGCAAGAAGGCCTGGCAACGACAGCCGTCGAAATCTCGCTCCTTTTCGTCGCAGGAGCGGCAGTGTTCGGGCACGGTGCCAGCATTTTCACACTGTCTGGGCCCAAAGCTGACGCTCAGGAACAATCCCCATCTGCCTACGTCGGGATGATCTCCAACCGCAGCAGGAAACACTTCTTGCTAGAGAGGCGCAGCCCATTGACCTATTTGAAGAATCGGTCTGCAAAGATGTAGTCGTCGAGGCTCTCGGGAAGTAAGTTGCCTTGGCCTCGATGTTCACCTTGGATATAGCGCTTCATGGTCGATCCCTGCGATGAAATCCTCAGAAATCATAGCAAGGGTTCGCGAAGGCGTTTTTACACACTCTGGGCCGATTGCAAACGGTCCTGATGTAGATTTTGGTCTCTAACGGCCTTGTCGAAGGCCCACCCCCCCCATTGAGGGTAGCCACCGCAACCGTAGCGCTCAGTAAGCTATTGCTGATGCGCGGTATACGGATTTTTTGCGAACGGAGTGGCAATGAAAAACAATCAAAACCAACAAGCGCCCCCTGAGCGTCCGGGTATCGGCATGCCTCGCGTACTGCGTGCGCAGCAACCGGATCGCGAGGCCCGTGCGTTCTTGCGCCTGGCTAACATCTCCACCAGTCTGCATCCCGCGGAGGACTATTCGCTGCCCAGGCTGCGCCAGGGCTGGCGATTGGCGGCGCTTGCTCTGGGGCGCAATCCGCCGGTGAGATCAGTGACTGAACAAATGATCGACGGGCCGGGCGGCGCAATCGCTTTGCGCATCTTCAAACCGGACAATGCCACGCAACCGCAGCCTGCATTCATGTGGTTTTTCGGCGGTGGCTTCATCATTGGCGACCTGGATACAGCCGATGGGATCTGCCGCAGCATTGCTCTGGCGGCCAACTGCATAGTGATCGCCGTGCGCTATCGTCTGGCGCCGGAACACAATTTGTCTGCGGGCCGTGCTGATGCGCTCGCCGCGCTTGAGTGGGTGGCTAAAAATGGCAAACAACTAGGGATCGATACGACTCGCCTGGCGATCGGCGGCGATTCTGCAGGGGGCAATCTCTGTGCGGCTGTCGCCCAGGAAAGTCTGCGTCGCGGCGGCCCGGTACTGAGTCTGCAAGTGCTGGTTTACCCGGCGACCGAGTTGGTGGATAGATTCCCTTCCTATGTGGAGAACGCTTACGGGCGTACGCTTCTGACCGATCATGCGGTGCAATGGATCGAGCGAACCCTGGCCCCTTCGCTCGACACACTGGACTTGCTCGACCCTTGGTATTCGCCACGCCGCAACCCCGATATGCACGACCTGGCGCCGGCCGTTATCGTCAGTGCCGGTTTCGACCCGATCCGCGACGATGGCCTGGACTATGCCGCGCGCTTGCGCGCCGATGATGTGCCGGTGGAACTGTTGCACTACAGGGGCCAGTTCCATGGGTTCCTCAATTTCGATTCGGTCAACGGTGCCAGCCGCGATGCGCTGCAGCGCATCGGCGATGCACTGAAGGGTGCATTCGCGCGGCAACCGGCTGCGGACCGGACAATTGAAATCGCCGACAGACTGCCACGCAAGCACTCGCGTCTGCGTTGCACTGCCGATGAACTGGCGATTTCTACGCTGACCACCTGGGTCGTGACCGAACGGTGGGGCATCGTCTTGTTACGCCTGCTGTCGCCAAAGGCGAGCAAAGTCTGCGGCCTGTTGATCAAACCCTGGTTCTTGCCCACCGCCATGTTGCGGCGCAAAGCCATTTCCGGTCTTGATCGAATGGCCGCGCGGCAAACCTGGCCAACAGAAAAAAACTGCACTGTGAATCCTTGATCGAGGAATACGTCATGGCATTACCTGATCCGTTCAAACTGTATCGTGAAGCTATCACCCGGTTCGAAAACGGCGTCAATGCCTTGGCCGCACGTCATTTGGACTCAAAGGAAGTGGGCCTCGTAATCGACCAATATGCGCGGGTCTCGCTCGGCTTGCAGCACCTGTCGCAGACATCGCTCGAGCGTCTGTACAAGCATCTGGACGTTCCCAGCCGCGGCGAAGTCGACGCCCTTGCCGCCTCACTGCGGCGGGTCGAGGACAAGCTCAACCAATTGCTTCCAGCTGCCGCCAGCACGCAAATTGCTCCTCGCCCGCCACGCACGCGACGTCCACGAGCCGAACCATTACCGGCATCCCGCAAAGCGGCCTCCAAAAGAGAAAGAAAGGAGGGGAACGAAGATGCCTCGGCCAAATGACAACAAGGTCTGCGACTTGCCGTTGGCTAACAGGCTGCGCTCCGAGCTCAGCATGATGGTCAAGCGGGGTCTCAAGGGTCTCGAGTATCTCGGCACGCCGCCGCCGGCCGTAGGCCTGTCGCCCAAGACCCTGCTGCACCGTCGCGGCACCTTGTGCCTCTACCACTATCACGCCACAGCGGACGAGATTTACCGCGTGCCGCTGTTGTTCGTCATGGCGACGACCAGCAAGGCTGCCATCTTCGACCTGACAAAGGGACAGAGCCTGATCGAGTTTCTGCTCGCGCGGGGGTACGACGTCTATGTCATGGACTGGATTGCGCCGAGCCGGGAAGAGTCTCACCTGAAGCTCGAACACTATGTGCTCGACTTCATTCCCGATTGCATCCGCCGAGTACAAAAAGACACGGGCGTGGAAGACGTCACGCTGATCGGCTATTGCATGGGCGGTGTCCTAGCGACGCTTTACGCCGCACTGCATCCCGGTAGCCCGCTGAAAAACCTGGTCTGTTTCACCACGCCCATCGACTGGACGAAGATGCCCTTGGCCAAACAACGGCACATCAACATCGAGCGCTTGATCGATGCGACCGGCCTTGTTCCGCCAGAGACCATCATCAAGGCGATTGAGCTGCATCGCCCCGCAGGCCGAATTGCCGGCCAGGCTCGCCTTTGGGACAACATGTGGAACGACGATTACGTCAGGGGCTATCGCATGATGGCGCGTTTCAATGACGAGACCTTGCCGCTTCCCGGCGAGTACTTCCGGCAGCTTCATCTGGAGCTGGGGCAAAGAAACTCACTGTACGAAGGCGGCATGCGCATCGGTGGCCAGGAGGTTGATCTGAAGAATATCGAAGTCTCGCTGCTGCACGTCATCGCGCAATACGACTCCTTGGTGCCGCCGGACTGTGCGCAGCCCCTGGTGGCTCGCGTGGGTTCGCGTGACAAGGAAGAACTGATGCTGCCGGGCGGTCATGTCAGCCTGGTGGCGGGGCCGGCCGCGGTGAAGCGTATGTGGCCCAGGCTCGAGCAATGGTTGGGCGAGCGTTCAGTATGAAACCCCAAGGCAAGGGCAGCGCACGCGTGAAATTGTGAGGCGGATGCCTGCAGCTGGCCAGATTGTGGAGTGCGAGGGCGGGTAGGGGGGTAATTCCCCCCTTCAGGGAGTGGGGCGGTTGTGGTGCCGTGCGCCTAGTGTCTTGGATCGCAGCGAACAGCCTCCCTATAACAAAAGAGAACCCTGAGATGCCCGGACCTTTGGCAGGTGTGAAAGTAGTTGAAATGAATGCGATCGGTCCTGCGCCGTTCGCCGCCATGATGCTGGCGGACATGGGCGCGCAAGTCATTCGCGTCGACCGTCATACGGCCGGTTTTCTCAATGCCGATGGCAGCCTGCTCGGGCGCGGACGCCGCAGCATTGCGATTGATCCGCGTAAACCCGGCGCCACTGAAGTGTTGTTGCAACTGATCGACGGCGCCGACGTGTTGATCGAAGGCTTCCGCCCCGGCGTGATGGAGCGCCTTGGCCTGGGGCCGGAGGTCTGCCTTGAACGTAATCCGAGGTTGATCTACGGGCGCATGACCGGTTGGGGCCAGACGGGGCCACTGGCACATGCGGCAGGGCATGACCTGAATTACATCGCGCTGTCAGGCGTGCTCAACGCCATGGGCCATGCCGACCGGCCACCGACTCCGCCGCTGCATCTGGTGGGCGACATGGGGGGCGGGGCGATGTTTTTGGTCACAGGCATTCTGGCCGGGCTGTTCGAGGCGCAGAAATCCGGCCTGGGGCAGATCGTGGACGCCGCCATCTGTGACGGCGCGACGTTGCTCGGCAGCATGTATTACGACTGGCGCCATCAGGGGCAGTGGGACGACCAGCGCCAGAGCAACATGCTCGATGGCGGCGCGCCTTTCTATGGTTGCTACACCTGCGCCGACGGAAAATTCGTGTCTATTGGCAGCATCGAACCGCAGTTCTATCAATTGTTGCTGGAACTGTGTGGTATCGACGATGCGGATTTCAAGCAGCAATGGCAGAAGCAGGACTGGCCGGTGCTTCGCCAGAAGCTCGAGGCGCTGTTCATGACTCGAACCCGCGATGCCTGGAGCCAACTGCTGGAAGGTACGGATGTCTGCTTTGCCCCAGTGCTGGATTTCAGCGAAGCCTTTACCCACCCGCACAACCGCGCGCGTGGCCTGTTCATGGAAACCGCCGGCGTACTGCACCCGGCACCCGCTCCCCGCTTGAGTCGTACACCCGTGGAGGCGGGAAGGGTCGTAAAGAACGGCGAAAACACCCTCGAAATCCTTGAGCAACTCGGTTTCAGCAACGAGCAGATCGACGAACTGCGCAACGTCGGCGCGATTGTTTGAAAGGGCTGCCAATCACGCGATACAAAACTGTCGTCTTAAGTTCTCCCCCAATAGAGGATTCATGAAATGAGCACTTTTTCTGGCCAGGTGGCTCTGGTTACTGGTGCCGCTGCCGGTATTGGCCGCGCTACCGCGCAGGCTTTCGCCGCCGAAGGGCTCAACGTTGTAGTGGCCGACCTTGATGTGCAGGGCGGTGAAGGCACTTTGGGTTTGATTCGTGCGGCGGGCGGTGAGGCGACGTTCATTCGTTGTAATGTCTCCAAGGAAAACGAAGTCAAAGCAATGATGGAGCAAGTGGTCGCTACCTACGGTCGCTTGGATTACGCGTTCAACAATGCAGGCATCGAGATCGAGAATGGCAAGAAGCTGACCGAAGGCAGCGAAGCCGAGTTCGACGCCATTATGGGCGTCAACGTGAAAGGCGTGTGGTTGTGCATGAAGCATCAAATTCCGCTACTGCTAGCCCAGGGAGGCGGAGCGATCGTTAATACCGCATCGGTGGCCGGTCTGGGCGCCGCGCCGTTGATGAGCATCTACACGGGCTCCAAGCACGCGGTGGTCGGCCTGACCAAGGCGGCGGCGATCGAGTTCGCGAAGAAAAAAATCCGTGTCAACGCGGTATGCCCAGGTGTGATCGACACCGATATGTTCCGTCGTGCTTATGAGTCCGATCCCAAAAAAGGCGAGTTCGCCGCTGCCGTGCATCCAGTTGGCCGCTTCGGCAAGGTAGAGGAAATCGCTGCCGCCGTGTTGTATCTGTGCAGTGATGGCGCCGGCTTCACCACCGGCCAAGCATTGGCAGTAGATGGCGGCCTTACGGCAATCTGAGCCGACGGGGAAAAAGCGCCGAAAAAATTGCGTAAACGGATTACTTGCCTGGCCAGGTTCTGGTCTGCGGCGGCTGGGTGCCGTCTGGCATCCAATGTTTGCGAGCGGCCATGAGAGGTCGCCGCTTTCTTCATGCTCTTACGAGGCTGTGCAATGAGTCAGGATCATTTGAACGCGCCGACACGGCAATTGCTGCATACCCGCAATGTTACCTGTACCGGCTATCTTCGCAGCGATGGTTTATTCGACATTGAAGCCCGGTTGCTGGACACCAAGGGAATCGAGACACAGCTTTCCTACGGAATCATTCCGGCCGGCGGTGTGCTGCATCAGATGGTCATGATCATGACGGTAAATTCGCAACTGGAAATCCAGCACATCGAAGCGCGCTCCGAAGTTACACCCACTCCGCTCTGCGCAGAGATATCCGCGGCCTATGCGAAACTGAAGGGCATTCAGATCGGTCCCGGGTTGAAGAAGCAAGTGACCGAGCGGGTGGGCGGCATACAGGGCTGCACGCACCTGACTGAATTGCTTGGCCCCATGGCGACCACCGCGGTTCAGATCGTCGCGCCAGTTCTGCAGAGGGAGTTGCTCGAGCGTGCTGCCCGCGATCCTGGCTTCAAAATGCCTGAGCAAAGGATGATCGGCTCCTGCCACGCCTTTCAACCGGGCGGGGAACCCGCGCGCCGTCTTACCGAATGGCGCCCGCAAGTGCAGACCGGAAAGAATGTCGAGAGTGAATGAACAACTCGACCGGATTTGTCGATCCCGTGCACGCGACAGCCAAGCCCCCCTTCCGTGGGGGGGGAGGTCACACCGATCATTCTTCTACCGTGGCTGCCAGTGGGTTAGCCGAGCTGTTCTTTCCCACTTTCAGCCGAATGTGAGGAGTAGATCAGTGGACATTCAATTCACCCCTGCCGAATTGGCTTTCCGAGAGGAAGTGCGGGCATTTTTACGTGACAGATTGCCGGCCGATATCGCCGCGCGTGGCCGCCACGGCAAGCGTTTCAACAAAGAAGACCAGGTCACCTGGATGCGCCTGCTCAATGAGCGGGGATGGTTGGCCGCCAGTTGGCCTGTGGAGTATGGCGGTACGGGTTGGGGCGCGGTGGAGAAACACATTTTCGATGAGGAATGTTCTGCGTTCGGCGCCCCTTGGGTCGTGCCTTTTGGCGTCAACATGGTCGCCCCGGTGATCATCAAGTTCGGAACACCTGAACAAAAGGCGCGCTTCTTGCCACGAATTCTCAGCACCGAGGACTGGTGGTGCCAGGGCTATTCCGAGCCGGGCGCCGGTTCTGACCTGGCCGCTGTCAAGACCCGCGCCGTACGTGATGGCGACCACTACGTGGTCAATGGCCAGAAGACCTGGACCACCCTGGCCCATTATGCAGACTGGATCTTTTGCCTGGTGCGCACCGACCCTGAGGCCCAACAGCAGCGGGGCATCAGTTTCCTGTTGATCGACATGAAGTCCCCGGGCATCACCGTGCGCCCGATCATCACCCTCGATGGTGAGCATGAAGTCAACGAAGTGTTCTTCGACAACGTACGCGTGCCGGTGGAAAACCTGGTCGGCGAGGAGAACAAGGGCTGGACCTGCGCCAAGTACTTGCTCACCCACGAGCGCACCAGCATTGCCGGCATCGGCCAGGCCAAGCAGATGCTGGCGCGGCTCAAGCGCATCGCCAGCCAGGAACAGCGCGACGGCCTGCCATTGATCGATGACATCCAATTGCGCATGCAGATCGTCGAGCTGGAAATCCAACTGATGGCTATCGAAATGAGCAACCTGCGAATTGTTGCCGCTGCCCGAGACGACGGGGTGCCGGGCACTGAAAGCTCGTTCCTGAAGATCAAGGGCAGTGAAATTCGCCAGGCCATCACGTACCTGATGAGCAAGGTCCTGGGCCCCTATGCCATGCCCTTCGTGGAAGAGGAGCTGGGCTATGGCAAGCAGGCAGACCTGTACCGCGACTACAGCACCACGCCTGCCAGCCAATATCTGGATATGCGCAAGACTTCGGTCTACGGCGGTTCCAACGAAATCCAGAAGAACATCATCGCCAAGATGATTCTAGAGCTGTAAGGGGAATAGCGATCATGGACTTCAAACTATCCGAAGAGCAGCAAATGCTGCAGGACACCGCCGTTCGCCTGGTGCGTGATAACTACGCGTTCGAAGCGCGCGAACAATTCGCCAAGAGCGAACTGGGCTACAGCCTCGCCTTCTGGCGGCAGTTGGGGGAGTTGGGCCTGACCGCCGTGCCATTCGCCGAGGACTTGGGTGGCTTTGACGGCAGCGGCGTGGAGACGCTGCTGATCATGACCGAACTGGGGCGTGGGCTGTGTCTGGAACCCTACCTTCAGTCGGTCATCTTCGCCGGTGGTCTGCTGACCCAGTCAGGCACTGACGAGCAACGCAACGAATTGCTGCCGGCGGTTGCCAGCGGGCAATTGCAATTGGCAGTGGCCGTCGATGAGCCGACCAGCCATTACCAGTTGCACGATGTGCGCACCCGCGCCGAAGCCGAGGATGGAGGCTGGCGTCTCAACGGGCGTAAATCGGTGGTGGTCGCAGGGCATAGCGCCGGGTTGATTGTCGTATCTGCGCGAACAGCCGGTAACGATCGTGACGAAACCGGTATCAGCCTGTTCCTGCTCGATCCGCGTGCGCCGGGCGTCAGCCGCCGCGCCTACCCGACCATGGATGGCCGCAATGCGTGCGAGCTGTACCTGGACGACGTTTTCGTCAGTGCCGCCAGTGTGCTCGGTGAGCCCGGCCAGGCCTTGGCCGCTCTGAGCTATCAGCAAGGTCGCGCGCTGGCCGCGCAGTGCGCCGAAGCGGTGGGCAGCATGGAAGCGGTGTGCGACCTGACCCTCGATTATCTCAAGACCCGCCAGCAGTTCGGCCAGGTGATCGGCAAGTTCCAGGCGCTTCAACACCGCATGGTGGACATGCGCATCGAACTGGACCTAGCCACCTCCATGGCCATCCTTGCCGCGTGTGCAGCCGATGCACCAGACAGCGACGAGCGCAGCCGAACGCTGGCGGCCGCCAAGGTCTTGATCGTGCGCGCCGCTCGTTTTATCGCCGAACAGGGTATTCAGATGCACGGTGGCATCGGCTTGACCTGGGAATATGTGCTGTCCCATCACGCCAAGCACTTGCTGATGCTCAGCCATCAGTTCGGCAACGATGATCACCACCTCAAGGCCTACAGCCGGTTGCTGCAGGTCGACTGAGAAACGACGGCAATGTCCGTATTGATTTTCCCCTATCAGGGCCTTCGGGCCCTTTTTTTCGGGAAAAGCAGCCGTTACGGCTGAACCGTGTATCACCAAAAGGGGAAGAAATTGAGCCGTAGCATTTCCACACTGACGGGCATGGGTTGCAGACTTGATGGCGGCATGTTGTTCGGACATACGCCGCGCGTGCTCTGGGCCGACTGGATGAAGCCCGCTCCCGACAATACGGTAGAGATTTCTGCGCGGGTGCTGTTGGTGCAAGAGCAGGGCAAAAACATCCTGGTCATGGCCGGAGCCGAAAATCTTCTGGCGCCGCTTGCACGCACCTGCGGTTGCCAACCGCAGTCACCGGGTTTGCTGGAAAGCCTGGCGCGGCGCGGGTTGAAAGAAGCCGACATCGATGTGGTGGTATTGACTCACGTGCATGCGCACCTCTCCAAGGACATGAGTGAACGGGTCAGGGAAGGCGATATGCCGCGCCTGTTGTTCCCGCGAGCGCGGTATGTGTGTGGCGAGCAACATTGGCACCGCGCACGCCGCCCGCATCCGCGGGATCGGGAAATGTTCGTCGCCCCTTTGGTGCATGGGCTGGAGAGCAGCGGGCGTTTGACCCTGGTCGATACCACTCGATGTGAATCACTCGGCGATGACTGGTGTTTTCACATAAACGATGGATTTACGCCGGGTCAGCTGTTGCCGGAAATTCAGCTGCCAGGAGGTCCGGTGGTTTTCTGCGGTGACCTGATTCCCGGGACGCATTGGCTTGATCTTGAGGTGACCAGTGGCCGGGATCGCAACGCTGAGCGTGTGATCGACGAGAAGGAGCATCTGCTCGACCATCTGGTCGCTCAGGGTGGGCGCCTGTTCTTTGCTCGCGACCCGGAGGTGGCGATGGTCAAGGTTATGCGTGATCGCCGATCCCGCTATATCCCCTTTGATCACTACCGCACGTTGAACCGGTTCGAAGGCTAAAGGCCTTCAGCTTCGTTCGCACGCCCCCCCTCATCGCTTAATTTTCCATCCCCCCCTAATTCCCCCTCCAGCGGGTGGGCGAGATGACCGGTCCGGCTCTTAGGATCGAATCGTTCTAATCACAAAAACTACAAGAAAACATTTCGCACAATCGGAGTGCCGCATGACAAAAACAATAATGCAGGGTGGCTTTCGCCCCCAACTGCTGGCGGCTGCTGTTGCCATCGGCATGAGCACCCAAGCCAATGCCGTCAACTTCGAAATCGGGGAAATCAAGGGACAGTTCGATACTTCACTTTCGATGGGCGCCAGTTGGGCGCTGCGCGGGGGGGATCCTGATTTCATTTCCCCTTTTAACTCGCAAGGTGCGCGCGGCAATTCGTCGTCCCGGCTGTCTGACGACAATCGCTTGAACTTCAAGAAGGGCGAAACCTTCTCGAAGATATTCAAGGGTATCCATGACCTGGAATTGAAGTATGGCGACAGCGGCATCTTCGTTCGTGGCAAGTACTGGTACGACTTTGAACTGAAGGACGAACACCGGCCGTTTTATGACATCGACGACAGTGGTCGCAATGACATGGCCAAGGCTTCGGGTGCCGAATTCCTCGATGCCTTTGTCTATCACAGCTACAACATCGGCGAGCTGCCGGGCAACGTGCGCTTGGGCAAGCAGGTGGTGAGCTGGGGCGAGAGCACCTTCATCGGTAACAGCATCAACTCGATCAACCCGATCGATGTGGCCGCATTGCGTCGTCCCGGTGCCGAGGTCAAGGAAGGTCTGATTCCGGTCAACATGTTCTACATGTCTCAGAACATCACCGAGAATTTCAGTGCGGAAGCCTTCTATCAACTGGAATGGGAAAGCACGGTCGTTGACAATTGCGGCACCTTCTTCGGTGCCGACCCGCTGGCCAAAGGGTGCAACGATCGTCAGGTCGGCGCAGGGCTTGACCTCGCTCCGGGGCTGGCCAACAACACGGCCAACCCCCCCGGTTTCAACAACAACACCGACAATGCCTACACCCCGCGGGTAAAAGACAACGAGGCCCGTGACGGTGGCCAGTATGGCCTGGCCCTGCGCTGGTTCGTGCCGGAGCTTAACGACACCGAATTTGGTGCCTACGTAATGAACTATCACAGCCGCGGCCCTTACCTGAGCACGCTGCGTTCGACCGTGGCGTTCAATGCCGCCAACCCGATCCCGGCGCTGCGCGCTTCGCGCTATTTCGTCGACTATCCCGAAGACATTCGCCTGTATGGCCTGAGCTTCCAGACCAACGTTAACGGCACCTCGCTGGGTGGCGAAATCAGTTACCGGCCAAACATGCCCCTGCAGCTCAACAACACCGACCTGGCAGGTGCAACGACGGGTAACCCCACCGCGCTGTTGAATCGCGTTGGTTATGCGACCACAGCCCTGGGTGGTGAGATCAATGGTTACAAGCGCATGCCGGTGCTGCAAACGCAACTGTCGGCCACGCAGTTTTTCGAGCAGGTCATGGGGGCTAGCCGTCTGACCCTGGTGGGTGAGGTGGGCTACAACCGCATCAATGGCCTGGGCGAGGCTGATGGCACCGACCTGCGCTTCGGTCGCAGCGGGATATTCGGGGTTGGCGTTCAGCCTGGAGCAGCCAACGCTGCGTGCCTGAACACGACAAATAACCCGCAACAGGAATGCAACGACAAGGGCTTTTACACCACCAGCTCTTGGGGTTACCGCGCCCGCGCTCGTCTGGATTACCCGAACGTGTTTGCCGGCATCAACCTGGCACCCAACCTGGCCTGGTCGCATGACGTGGATGGCAACGGCCCGAACTTCGAGGAAGGGCTCAAGGCCGTCAGCCTCGGACTCGATGCCGACTTCAAAAACACCTACACGGCGAGCCTCAGTTACACCGATTTCTTTGGTGGTCATTTCAATACCAACGGTGACCGTGACTTCGTGGCGCTTAGCGTTGGCGTGAACTTCTAAACAGAAGAAAGACGAGAGAAACCAAGCATGAAAACAACAATGATGCATGTAGGCGCGCTGGCACTGACCCTGCTGGCCGGCCAGGTAATGGCCGCGGTCTCTCAGGAAGAGGCAGCAAAACTGGGTACGACGCTGACTCCGCTCGGCGCGCAGAAAGAAGGTAACGCCGATGGCAGCATTCCGGCCTGGACAGGCGGCCTGAGGCCTGGCGCGGCACCGGTCAGTCATCGGTTCCTGGGTGATCCGTTCAGCGCTGAAAAGCCACTCTTTACCATCACGCCTGCCAACGCCGAACAGTATAAGGACAAGCTTACCGCCGGCCAGTTGGCTATGTTCAAACGCTATCCCAATACGTACAAGATTCCGGTCTACAAGTCACACCGCACCGCTGCTTCGCCGAAGGAAATCTACGATGCGGCGAAAAAAAGTGCGTTAAACACTCAGCCGGTTGATGGTGGCAATGGCTTGAGCAACTTCAGCGATTCTCGCAGCTTCGCTTTCCCGATTCCCAAGAACGGCGTCGAAGTACTCTGGAACCACCTGACTCGCTATCGTGGTTTAAACCAGCGACGCCAGATGGTCCAGGCCACGCCGCAGGTTGATGGATCGTTCACCGTCGTCGAGTTCGAAGATGAAATGGCGTTCCCGCAATACATGACCGGTGACGACAAGGAGAGCACCGCAAACATCTTTGCCTACTACAAGCAACGCGTGACGGCCCCGGCACGCCTGGCCGGTAACGTCGTGCTACTGCATGAAACCATCGATCAGGTCAAGGAGCCGCGTCTGGCCTGGGTCTACAACGCCGGTCAGCGTCGTGTGCGACGTGCACCGCAGATTGCCTATGATGGGCCAGGTACCGCGTCGGACGGCATGCGCACTTCGGACAACGGCGACCTGTTCAATGGTGCTCCTGATCGCTACGACTGGAAATTGATCGGCAAGAAGGAGATGTACATTCCGTACAACAACTACCGCCTGGCTTCGCCCTCGCTGAAATACGCCGACATTCTCAAGCCCGGACACATCAATCAGGACCTGACCCGCTACGAGCTACACCGCGTGTGGGAAGTGGAGGGCACCCTGAAGCCGGGTGAGCGTCACATCTATGCCAAACGTCATATGTATTTTGACGAAGATACCTGGCAACTGGCCGAAGTCGACCATTACGACGGCCGTGGGCAGTTGTGGCGTGTCGCCGAAGGCATGGCCATGAACGACTATGAACAAGGCGTCGGGACCTACGCCGGCCAAGTGCTGTATGACCTAATCGCCGGTCGCTACCTGGCCTTTGCGCTGGGCAACGAATTCAAGGAAGGCATCGAGTACGGGGTCAAGCCGAACCTGGCTGAATTCACCCCGGCGGCCTTGCGCAATGCAGGCATTCGCTGATTCCGGACGTTGCAAACCCTCGCTCCCGCAGGAGGGTTTCCTGTAGGAGCGAGCGTGCTCGCGATGGTCGTTAACGATAACTCGTGCTGTCTGCTTCAGCGCAGCGCTCTTGAGTCCATCGCGAGCAGGCTCGCTCCTACAAAGTCCATCATTCTTCAAACGGCCTTATTGTTCACCTCGCTGTCTCAACGCAGTCAGTGCCTCATAGCGAGACGACACACCCAGCTTGGTGTAGATGTTCTTGAAGTTCCACTTGATGGTTTCCTGACTGAGATTCAGGGTCTGGGCAATGCGTTTGTTGGGCATCGACTGCTCCAGCAAACTGATGATTTCCAGCTCCCGCTTGGTAAACAGCGAGGATTCCCCCGCCGCCGAATCTTTCATTGCACGTGACGATGCAGGGCCAGTGCTGGCGCAATTCAACGGGACGGCCGCCAACCGATTGCGGTAGCTGTCCAGGACCGGATCGTCACGGCAATCCAGATTGGCCAGCAGGGTCAGCAGGGAAGGGCCTTCATCCAGCAGCGTGCGCACCAGGCCCAGCCGATAGCTTTCACCGACGACTTCACGCAACAGCACGGTGGTTTCTGCCGGGCGTCCAAGATCATTCAGCGCAACGGCACGCAACAAACCCGACTGGATTCGCCATTTACCTCGACAGTAGCGACTGGCGAACTGCTCGACGATGTCCAGGGCCAGGAGGGCACGCTCCGGCTCTTGCCTGGCCAGGCAGATGCGCGCGCGCGAAAGGGCCGCGAGGGCACTGATTTCCTGAGCAAGCGGCGTGTCGTCCGAGTGGCGATGGGTCAGCGCGTCGAGGCCGGCTCTCTGACTTTCGCACTGTCGCCAATCGCCGTTGCCAAGCAGGAAGCGTATTTGCTCGGTCAGGTTATGGGCCAGCGCGCGATCGAATCCTCGAGCACGAAACTCCATCGCCATCTTGGCCAGGTAAGTCAGCGCACTGGCCGTGGACTCCTGCAAGTAGTTCATGCGAGCGACACTGATCATCGCGGAGATGGTCACCGATGGCGGAGCGAATCGCAAAAGATCAAGACGATTGCTCAAGGCTTCGCGTACATCGTCAATGCGATCCATCTCGTAGTGCGCTTCGGCGACCGCCACCGCACAGGTGCATGCGCTGACTGAACGACGACCGTGATTGCGCTCGGCCAGGAGTAGAACATCAATGAGATGCCGTGAAGCCTCTATGACGTTTCCATTGAGTAATACCCCATGGGCAATGGTGGCGACGATCATCAGCGCCAACTCATCATGGCTGGTGCGCAGCGTTTCGCATTCGGGGCTATTGAGGTACTCCCAGGCTTGTTGCTGATGGCCGAGGTAGACCAGGCAGTTGATGTACAGACAGACACGCATCCGCTCATTGAACGGATGTGTGAAGCTGCGCTCCGGTAAGCCCTCAACGAGCTGGCTGCAACGTGCCAGGTCATCATGTTGCAAAGCGACCGCTGCTTTGGCCAGATCGATTTGTGGCTTCCACTTTGTCTTGGTCGCCGGGCTCTTTTCGAGCACGTCGATCCACGTTTCCGCTTTGCTGGTCAGCATCGTCAACAAGCAGCCCCAGGCACCTTGAAGCAGTACCTTGGGGTGCTGTGTCAATTGTTCCAGAGGCACACAATCGAGCCAGCGCATGAATTGACCCAGATGACTCAGGCTGTGGTAGGTCGGCTGCTTTCGCTCCAGCAGCCAGACCAGCTCCTCAAGGTCTTCGCTGAGTACTGCATGACGAGTCGCTTCGCTCACCATTCCGGCGTGTTCGAACCAATGCGCGGCACGCAGGTGCAATCGGGGCAGGTCGGCATCCGACGCGGTCAAGCGTTGTTGCAGGTATTCGGCGAATAGCGGATGCAACCGGTACCACTGCTGCTGGCTCTCCATGTCGACAGGCAGGATGAACAGGTTGCGGGTCTCGATACTGGCAATCAGTTCGGCGGCTTGCGATGCCTGGCTGACATGCTCGGCTACCTGCGCATTGAAGCGGCGCAGAATCGAGATTTTCTCGAGAAATCCGATGATCTCCGTGGGTAACCCGTTCACCACGTCTTCGGCCAGGTAGTCCCGCAAATCGCTGTTGCCGGGAAGCAGTCGATGGATCTTCGCTTCCTTGCGCGGGTTGGCCTTGAGCGAGATGGACATCAATTGCAGGCCAATGGGCCAGCCATCCGTGTTGTCGTGAATGGAGTGCGCTAGTTCCATATCGATGCCTTCGTCCAGATAGGCCTTGAGGAAGGCCAGGGACTCGTTGAAATCAAAACCAAGCTCGGTGGCGTTGATCTCACAGAGCTCGGCCATCGCTCGTAGTCGGCCGAGCTTCAGATTGGGATTCATCCGTGAGGCCAGGACAATGTGAAGCTGCGCCGGAGCACCATCCACTATCAGTTGAATCAGGCGGGAAATGCGTGGATCGGTGGCGAAATGGAAATCATCGATCATCAAGTACAGCGCACTGCTGACCCGCGCCAAGGTGTTGATCATCACCGACGCCAGCGCGAGCAAGCCGTCCAGTGACTCGCGCTCGATCAACAGCAAGAGATCGTCCTCCAGGGGGACACCGGCATTCTGGAGGGTGCAGATGAGGTTGGCGCAGAACGACTCAAGGACGCCATCCTCCTGGGCGAGTGACAGCCATACGACAATGCTGCCGTCTTTGATCAGGCCTTGTCGCCACTGCGCCATCAGTGTGGTCTTCCCGAACCCCGCGCTGCCATTGATCAGGGTCAGGCGGCAATCCCGAGCCGCTTGCAGGCGGGCCAGCAGCGTCTCCCGCAGCACGGCGTGACTGCTGATGCGTGGCGGCGAGAAGCGGGTGGTAATGGGCGGGGAACTCGGAAGCATGGCTAATCCAGTCTGCTGCGGGTTTCAAAGGCTTTTGAAAGATTTTAGGCCGATTACAGCACGTTTATGCAATGACTAAATTACTCGCCGGGGCAAGCGCAATCGGGCGAAGACAGGGGGGGCCACCCCAATCCCCCCCGCAGGACGCGGGTACAGCCTGCAGATGATTTCGTAACGATGCAGCCTGGATTGCTCGGGATATCGAGCAAAGCGAGAAGCCGCAGTGGGCTGAATTTTTTATGGAGAATGTGATGTCGCACAAACCGTACGTTGCCGGGGTTGGTATGATCCCGTTCCTGAAGCCTGGGGCCAGTGGGTCGTATATCGAAATGGGCGCTGAAGCCACTCGCCAGGCATTGAAAGACGCAGGACTGCACTATCACCTGGTTCAACAGGCTTATGTCGGATATGTCTATGGCGATTCCACCTGCGGCCAATCGGCACTCTACGAAGTGGGCATGAGCGGCGTACCGGTAGTGAACGTCAACAACAACTGCTCCACGGGTTCCACTGCCCTGTACCTGGCTCGCCAGGCCGTGGAAAGCGGGGCGGTGGAGTGCGCCTTGGCCCTGGGCTTCGAGCAAATGCAACCCGGCGCCCTGGGGGCGGTGTTTACCGATCGTCCGGCCTGCATGGGCAAGCACCTGGAGGTCTCGGACGAACTGACCGCTGACGCCGGCGCGATCGGCGTTCCGATGACGCTGCGACAGTTTGGTGGTGCGGGGCGTGAACACATGCAGCATTATGGCACCGAGATGAGCACCTTTGCCGCGATTCGCGCCAAGGCCAGCCGTCATGCCGCCAACAACCCGCTCGCGCTGTTCCGTAAAATCGTCACCACCGAAGATGTGATGAACGATCAAGTGCTCTGGCCGGGTGTGATGACGCGCCTGATGGCTTGCCCGCCTACCTGTGGCGCAGCCGCGGCGATCATCTGTAGCGAAGCGTTCGCCAAAAAACATGGTCTGCGCACTGACGTGATGATCATGGCGCAATCGATGACCACTGATCGTGGGGTTTCCTTCGAACCGGCATCGATGATCCAGACGGTCGGTTTCGACATGACCCAGCGTGCCGCTCACGAGGTGTACGAGAAGGCGGGTGTCGGGCCGCGGGATATCCTGGTGGCCGAAATGCATGACTGCTTTGCCCAGAATGAGCTGCTGACCTACGAAGCCTTGGGGCTGTGCCCGGTGGGCGGCGCCGAAAAATTCGTGCTCGATGGCGATAACACCTACGGCGGGCGTGTGGTGACCAACCCATCCGGTGGGCTGCTCTCCAAGGGCCACCCGCTGGGGGCCACAGGTCTGGCTCAATGCTATGAACTGACGCACCAGCTGCGCGGAACCGCTGACAAGCGCCAGGTCGAAGGCGTGAATCTCGCTCTGCAACACAACCTCGGCCTGGGCGGTGCCTGCGTCGTCACGCTCTACGGCCGCGCTTGATGTCGTTCGCGTGCGCACGTAAGGCGCACGCGTTTTTTGCACCGAACGCAGTGAATCAGCATGGCGTACTTCCTGTATTAAACTGTCGGTCTGCACTTGAAGAAGATCGTCTCCGGAATTCAGTCGATGGCTATGCCACCCCAAGATCCCAAGCGCCACCTGTCAGTCGATCGAGTGCCTCAACTCATCCCTGACACCAAGGTCATTCCACCTCGCGGTGCACGCCAGCTCATGCCCCGAGCGACACTGATGAGCCGCCTGATGGAGGCGCGCCGGCAGCGTTGTATCGCTATCCAGGGGCCTGCCGGAAGCGGCAAGACCAGCACTTTGCTGGCCTGGCGCCGGCAATTGATAGCGATAGATTTCGACGTCGCCTGGCTGTCACTGACTGGCGAGGATAATGAGCCGGCGCGACTGGCTAACTGCTTGTTGGCCAGCGTTGCCGAGGTCGACGGCGCGCTTGCACGAGAAGCTGCTTTGTTGCTCGGGGAAGGTGGTGGCGAGTTGGCGCTCGAACACTGGGTCATCGTCCTGCTTCAGTCTGTGGCTCGACACGGCTCTGAGCTGGTGGTGATGATCGATGATGTGCATCACCTCAATGATACAGATAACTTCAAGGTGCTGGGTTGGCTGCTTGACTATGCACCGCCGAACCTTCACCTGGTGCTAGGCACGCGCAGCGCGTTACCTGCAACGCTTCCGCTTGCGCGTCTGCGCACCCAGGGGCAGCTGAGCGAGTATGACTTGCGTGACTTGCGTTTCAGTGTCGAAGAGTCAGAACGATACTTGCGACAATTTGGCGAGATCAGCACTCACGATGCCGAGGCCTTGCATGACTTGACCGACGGTTGGGTGGCTGGCCTGCAATTGTTCGCTATCGACTTGAAATCCAGGCACGGCAGCAGCGTCAATCGTATGCAGGTGCGAGGCGCCGGGGCCTTTGCGCAGTACTTCGAGCAGGAGGTGTTGATCCACTTGCCACTCGAAGACCGGCAGTTGCTGACGCGTTCTTCGATCTGCAATCGCTTCACCGCCCCCTTGTGCGCCAGGCTTGTTGGCAAGCCGCACGCGATTGCCGGGATGATGAGCCAATTGACCCGCCTCGACAGCGATAACCTGTTCATCACCCAGATCAAGAGCCACGACAGGGAAACCTGGTACCGCCTCCACCCGTTGTTGCGCGAGGTATTGCGCGAGCATCTGAGCCGTCAGCCCGAGGAGGAACAAAAAAAACTCCATGCAGTGGCGCGCGACTGGCTGCTCGAACAGGGGCATATCGACGAGGCGGTGCGCCACGCCGTACTGGCCGGCGATTTTCAGATTGCGGCCGAGATTGTCGAAGCCTGTGCGCACGAATTGATGGCGCGTGGTTCCCTCAGTCAATTGCCCAACCTGCTGCGCAGGCTGCCCATGGAACAGATGCGCGAGCGCTATAGCCTGCAATTGGTGATGGCGCAGTTACAGCTGCATGCGCATAACTTCGCAGAAGGGCAAGAGATACTTGACCAGCTGGAGGCGCAACAGCACCGACTGAATGTTCAACAGCGTCAAGGCCTGCTGGTAACGCGTGGCACGCTGGCCATGCAGCGTGACCTGACCGAGGCCGCATGGTGCTTCGCTCCGGAACTGGAAGCGATACCTGACGATGCCGACGATCTGATATTGACCGGTCGCGCCTCCATTCTTGCCTGGTTGTATTTGTTCAGCGGTGATCACGAGCGAGTGCATGCAATCATCCAGCACAGCGATCGCCCGAATACCTCGCCGCGCCGGACCCTCGTTGGTCGATGCATCTACGGCATGAGCCTGGTGCATGAGGGGCGCATCAGTGAAGCGGAGAATATCTTTCGCAACACCCTGGAAGCCGCAAAATCGCACGGCAGCAGTGCCGCGGTCGCTGGCCATGCGGCTGCCGCTTTTCTCGCCAGCCTGTTGTACGAACAACACAATCTGGCCGATGTCTGCCATTTGCTTGAGCCTCGCCTCGACATCCTTGAGCGGATTTCCATGCCCAACATCGTCTTGCACAGTCTTCTGTCGCTGAGCCGCGCTTGTTGGCTCAAGGGCGAGCAAACCCAGGCGGTGCTCTATCTGGATCGCTTGAAAGACTACGCACAGCGCTATGACCTGGGCCGTCTGCTCGCCTGGACACTGTACGTGCGTATGCGTTGGTGTCTCGAAAAACTCCATACTTCGCAGGCCGAAGCCCTTTTGAGCGAGCTGCAGGAACTTGCCGACAAGCAGGCCGGCATCCATCGCGGTACGCCATTGATCATCCGGCTTTTGGCCCTGCGGGCGGCGATCGAATTGAGTTTGTATCAGCGCGAATTCAGTGTGGCGATCGAGCAAATCGCATTGCTGATCAATGAGTGTGAAACGGCCACGCATTGGCAGTGGGTGGCCATCGCGCGGCTTCAACTGTCCATCGCTGAAAAGGGGCGAGGATGTGACGAGCAAGCGCTCGAACAATTGATTGAAGTCTTGCGTCTGGGACATCGCCTGGGCCTGGTACGCAGTCTGCTCGATGTTGCGCCACAACTGCCTCGAATGCTGAACGATTTACTGCAAGCCAATGCGCTTGATCCGGTGCTTGCGTTTTATGCCCAGCGCCTGATCGCAGCGGGCAGGCCGGCAGAAAAAACCGGGCGCACAGTGAATTCATCGGTTGCGAACTTGAGTGAGCGGGAGACCGAGGTCGTGCAGTTGATGGCACAAGCCATGACTAACAAGAAAATTGCCCGCACCCTTGGTGTGTCACCTGAAACGGTTAAATGGCACATCAAGAATCTGTTCGCCAAGCTCGACGCCACAGGCAGGGAAGAAGCGATTGCCAAATGGCGCGACCTGAATACCTTGTAGGAGCAGCCGTTCGACGCTCCTACAGGCATCGAACGTCAGTTTACGTTGCTCAGACGGTTTTCCCAGAACGGTTTGCGCAGTTCGTTTTTCAGTACCTTGCCGACGCTGGACATCGGCAATGAAGTGCGAAACTCGATACTGCGGGGCACTTTGTAGCCGGCAATCAATTCCCGACAATGGGCGACCATTTCGTCTTCAGTAACGCTGGCACCAGGTTTGAGGATGATCACGGCATGCACTGTTTCCCCCCATTTGTTGCAGGGAATACCAATCACAGCAGCTTGGGCAACGGCCGGATGGCGGACAAGGGCGTTCTCGACTTCGGCAGTGAAGATGTTCTCGCCACCGCTGACGATCATGTCCTTGAGACGATCGCAGATGTAGATGAAGCCATCGTCGTCCATGTAGCCGCCGTCACCGGTATGCATCCAGCCGCCGCGAAGCGCCTCGGCGGTGGCCTCCGGTTTGTTCCAGTAACCGAGCATGACGTTGGGGCCACGCACCAGGATTTCGCCGACTGTGCCACGGGGCACTTCGCGATCCTCGGCATCGGCAATGCGGATTTCCACGCAGCTGATGGGCAGCCCGGCTGAGTACATCTTGCCGCTGCGCTGATGTTTCTCGCAATGGTACTCGGCCCCCAGCATGGTGATGCCGGGGGCCATTTCAGTCATGCCATAGCCTTGCGCGAATTGGGCTGCAGGGAAGGTCTGACGGGCACGCGCGAGCAGGACAGGAGTAATCGGCGAGGCGCCGTAGGTGATTTCCCGAAGCGAGCTCAGGTCCAGTGCCGCATGGGTTGGGTTTGCCTGGTGCCAGTCGAGGATCATCTGCAGCATGGTGGGCGCTAGAAAGGTGTCGGTGGCTTGCTCCCGGCTGATCTGTTCGATGACCTCTTGCGCTTTGAAGGCGGGCAGCACGATATGCATGCCACCGCTGAGGAACAGCACGACCATCGCAGCCAGGTCGGCCAGATGGAACATTGGCATGGCATGCAGGTAGCGCGTCTGTGCGCCATAGCCCACGCGATCCTGGTTGGCGAGGGCGGAGATGCCGATGTTGTTATGGCTAAGCATCACGCCCTTGGGGAAACCGGTGGTGCCGCCGGTGTAGAAGATTCCGAGAAGGGAATCGCCACAACGGTGCGCGTCTTCAACCGGTTCGCTCTCGGCGATCAGGGTTTCGTAATTGAGCATGCCCTCGGGCGTTTCGCCGTCACCGGCATAAATCACCAAGCGGATGCTCTTGGCCTCGACAGCCACCTGGGTCCCCAGTTTCTGGAAGGCGTCATCGACGATCAGCACGCAGGTCTGCGAGTCATCCAGGGAGTAGACGATCTCGGCCGCGCTCCAGCGGATGTTGACCGGATTGAGCACGGCATCGGCCCACGGTACTGCCTGGTAGTACTCGATGTAGCGCTGGGAGTTGAGCGAGAGCATCGCTACACGCTCGCCACTGGCCACGCCCAGGCGCTTGAGCGCGCCAGCCAGCCGGGCAACGCGATCGCCCAACTGGGCGAAAGTCACACTGCGGCCCTGATAACGAATTGCCGTGGCATTGGGGCGCTGCTGCCGATGGCGCTGCAGCCCTTGGGTCATGTACATCAAAACCTCCAATATTGTTTTTGTAGGGAGTCCACTTGCGAAGTGCCAGGCCGTGATCTCATTGTCCGGGCATTCTTCCCGCTATGGGAGGGAAGAGTGCCCCCAGAGACGAACGGCGGCTTACAGGGTGCCGTAGCCGCCGCCGCAGACCAGAGCCTGACCGGTAACGTAGTTGGCTTCCGGCAGGCACAGCATCACCACCGAACCGGCGGCTTCTTCGGCCGTGCCAGGGCGACCAAGGGGAATCGCAGAGCTGGCGGTATCGATACGTTCCTGTTGAACGCCGACCTTGATTTCACGACCTTCAATGTTGATGGTCTTGCTCTCGTCGCCAGCCAGCGCCTGGGTCAGTCGGGTATCGATGAAACCGAAGGCCACGGCGTTGACATTGACCTTCAGGCGGCCCCACTCCTTGGCCAGGGTCTTGGTCATGCCGATGATGCCGGCCTTGGCGGCGGAGTAGTTGGATTGACCGGCGTTACCGCCAGCGGCCACGGAGGAAATGTTGACGATCTTGCGCAACACTTCGCGGCCTTCCGCGGCGTCTTTCTTAGCCTGGGCGCTGATGATCGGCTGGGCTGCACGCAGAATGCGGAACGGTGCGGTCAGGTGGCAGTCGATGATCGCGTACCACTGTTCGTCGGTCATTTTCTGAATGACGTTGTCCCAGGTGTACCCGGCGTTGTTGATGATGATGTCGATGCCACCGTAGCTCTGCACGGCAGTCTGTACGAAGCGCTCGGCGAAATCGGCGGCGGTCACGCTGCCGACGCAGGCAACGGCTTCACCACCGGCCTGGCGAATTTCAGCCACGACTTCTTCGGCCGGTGCCGAGTCCAGATCGTTGACCACGACTTTGGCGCCATAGGCCGCTAGTTGCAGAGCAACGCTACGACCGATACCACGACCGGAGCCGGTGACCAGGGCGACTTTGCCTTCAAGCTTTTTCATTGGATTGTTCCTTGGGCTGTGTGGGTGAAACATCAGGCGAGGGCGACAACGGCTTCGCCGGCCAGCTTCTCTTCGCCGTACTGATTGGCGCAGCGAAGCGCCAGGCGCACGCGCTGTTCGCCGGCATCGATGAACTTCTCGACGACCTTGCCGGTACAGTTCGGTATGTGGCCGATCTGAGTGATGCCAGTGAAACGAACCGACAGGCTGCGCACCTGGCTTTGCGGCACCCAGGTGGTCAGCAGGCGACCGAAGTACGCCGCGGACAACATGCCGTGGGCGAACACATCGTCCATCCCCGACTTGCGGGCGAAGTCGAGGTCGACGTGGATCGGGTTGTGATCACCCGAAGCGCCGCAGTACAAGGCGAGAGTGGTGCGGTTGACCGGCTGCAGCTTGAGCAGCGGGATCTCGTCACCGACCTGGATATCGGAAAATCGAACGCTCATGACGACTCCTTAGCGCTGCACAAGAGAGGAGCGGATATCGGCGATGTGCTCGCCATCCTGATTGGTCACGCGTGCCTCCATGACCACGAATTGCAGGGCGCCACCTTTCTTTTCGTAGAGGTCGGAGATGAAGCCGTGGAACGTCAGCACGTCTCCCGCGTAGGCCATCGAGTGATAGACGAAGGACTGCTCAGCGTGAAGAACCCGACCAAGATCGAAGCCGACCAGTTTGAGCAGCTCCACCACATCGCGGCCTTCGCTTTCCAGGCACTTGAGGAAAGTGGGCGGGACCGGCAAGGATTTATGCCCGGCGGCCTTCGCGGCGGCTTCGTCGGTATAGACCGGATCGGTTTCGCCGATGGCCTTGGCGAAGAAGCGCAGGCGACCCTTTTCAACGTCGACGCTGTACGCGCCAATTTTGTGCCCGATCAGATTTTTGTCTGCCATGTTCACTTGGCTCCTATGTGAAAACGCGCCTGAACAGGGCGATCAGTTTTTACCAAACAGCGTGACGACACAGGCGCCGCCCAGACCCAGGTTGTGTTGCATGGCGATTTGCACACCGTCCACCTGGCGCTTGTCGGCGGTGCCGCGCAGCTGATGGGTCAGCTCATAGCATTGGGCAAGGCCGGTCGCGCCCAGCGGGTGGCCCTTGGAAAGCAGACCGCCGGAGGGGTTGGTCACGACTTGGCCGCCGTAGGTGTTGTCGCCATCGAGGATGAAACGTTCGGCCTCGCCGACCGGGCATAAACCCAGGGCTTCATAGGTCAGCAGTTCGTTGTGGGCGAAGCAGTCGTGCAGCTCGACCACGCGGATATCCTCAGGGCCGATACCGGCTTGTTCGTAGACCTGGTTGGCAGCCGCCTGAGCCATGTGAAAACCGGCGAAGCTGATCATCGACGGTGGATCGAAAGACACAACCGAGTCCGTGGTCATCGACTGGGCGAGGATCGCCACGTCAGTGCGCAGGCCGTGTTTTTTGGCGAAGGCTTCGCTGCAAACAATCGCAGCAGCGCCACCGCAAGTCGGCGGGCACGCCATCAGGCGGGTCATGACGCCGGGCCAGATGACTTTGTCGTTCATCACCTCTTCGGTGGTCACCACGTTCTTGAACAGCGCCAAGGGATTATTGGCGGCGTGGCGGCTGGCCTTGGCGCGGATCGCGGCGAAGGCCTCCATCGAGGTGCCGTAGCGTTGCATGTGCTCTCGACCGGCGCCGCCGAAACCCCGCAAGGCCTGAGGGATGTCCGCGGCATCGGCGGTCAGCGATTCGAGTACGTGCAGGAAGCGTGCGCGAGGGCGGGGACGGTCATCCCAATGCGATCTCAGCGCGCCGGCCTGCATCTGCTCGAAGCCCAACGCCAGGGCGCACTCGACCTGACCGCTGGCCACGGCGGCGCGGGCCAGATACAGGGCAGTAGAACCGGTGGAGCAGTTGTTGTTGACGTTGACCACCGGAATGCCGGTCAGGCCTACCTCGTAAAGGGCGGTCTGGCCACTGGTGGAGTCGCCGAACACGTAGCCGGTGAAGGCCATCTGGATTTTGTCGTAGCTAATCCCCGCGTCCTTCAGTGCAAGGCGCAATGCCTCCGCACCCATTTCGGTGTAGGTCGGGCTGGCGCCCGGCTTGCTGAACGGAATCATGCCGACGCCGGCAACGATAACTTTGTCGCTCATGTCTTTGCTCTCGGTAGAGGAGAAGGGGGGTTAAAGTTTGCGGGCGATCAATTCGCGCTGGACTTCGTTGGTTCCGCCGAAGACGCGGGAAACGCGCAGATCGACAAAGGCGCGGGCCACCGGGTACTCGAGCATGTAGCCGTAACCACCGTGCAACTGGACCATGTCGTCCAGGTGTTTCCACAGGGTCTCGGTGGCGAACAGTTTGGCGATGGCGGCCTCTTCCACGGTCAGCTTGCGACGCATGTGTTCGCTGATGTAGTAATCGACCATGGTGCGCACTGCGACCGAGGCAGCCTTGGCATCGGCCAGCTTGAATTTGGTGTTCTGGAAATCCCACACCGTCCCACCGAAGGCCTTGCGGTCCTTGACGTACTCGATGGTCTGCTCCAGCAGACGTTCCAGGCGAATGGCGGCGTAGATGGCGATGCCCAGTCGCTCCTGTGGCAGCTCCTGCATCATGTAGGCGAAGCCTTTGCCTTCTTCACCCAGCAGGTTGCCAACGGGCACGCGCACATCGTCGAAAAACATCTCCGCGGTATCAGAGGCACGCTGGCCGACCTTGTCGAGCTTGCGGCCACGCCGAAAACCTTCGCGGCTGGTTTCAACCATGATCAGGCTGATGCCTTTGGAACCTGCCGTCGGGTCGGTTTTGCAGGCCACCAGAACCATGTCGCAATTGAGGCCACTGCTGATAAATGTCTTGCTGCCATTGATGACGTATTCGTCGCCATCGCGGACCGCGGTGGTTCGCGCAGCTTTCAGATCGCTGCCGCTGCCTGGCTCGGTCATGCCGAGGGCGAGGATGGTTTCGCCACTGCAGATGTTCGGCAGCCAGCGATGTTTTTGCTCTTCGGTACCGAAACGCACGATGTACATCGCAATGATGTCCGAGTGCAGGCCGAAACTGACGCCGGACACGCCGGCGCGGTGCATTTCTTCGTTGATGACTGTCGCGTGGCCGAAGTCTCCGCCGCCACCGCCATACACCGCAGGAACCATGGAGCACAACAAACCTTCGCGGCCGGCCTTGAGCCAAGTCTGGCGGTCGACCTTGCCGGCCTCGTCCCATTCGGCCTGACGGGGCACGCATTCGCGCTCGAAGAAGCGGCGCGCGGTTTCGCGGAACATTTCATGATCTTCGCGAAAGATGGATCGTTGAATGTGCATTACGGACTCCAGTGTCTGTAAAAGGATCGGCAGGCGACTCCTGGGGGGTGAGCCATGTGTCCGAGGGACTGGAGGAATGCTGCCGGGGTGGCTGTCGCGGTATCCCTCCCCACGGTGGGGGGGGAAGAAAGTTCCGGGAACTCACGGTAGCGTTTTACCGACAAGCCATCGGCGGTGACCTACTCATCGTGGGGGGGGGAGTGAGTGACTGGGGCTTCGTAGGCTCTGCGTCGCAGGTGTTGCTCCAGCGCGTTTAGCGCCTTGGCACCGAGTTCATTCCTTCAAGGAGTTGCATAATGAGAAGCATAACAATCACAAAGCTTCGCTTCGCACGGTTGGGCGCGGGCCTGGCACTGGCAGGTTTGTCCGTCATGGCGGCGGCCCAGTCTGCCCCGCCGATGAACCCTTATCTGGCCCAGACCTTCAGCAATCAGGCGCATTGGAACAGTGCGCAGACCGACAGCACTGAGATTGCGGTGCCGCGTGGTTCCTACGAACTGACACCTGAGTCGGTGACGTACCTGCCCAGCGATGCGGGCGGCATGCCGCATTTCGTCGACAAGGTCGGTGACACCATGGTCACGTGGTGGTGGTCCGGCCTGGGCTTGCGCAAGTACAACAAGGTCGACGGCAAGCTGGTTGAAGTGGCACGCACGGAAATGCCGCTGAAGTTGCCTGAGTTTCAGAAGGTCAGCGACGCTCAACGCCTGAAACAGACTCAGGATGTCCAGCGGTTGCTCGACAACAAGGACGAGCAGGGTTTGCTCGACTATATGCGCGGGCAGCCGAATCGAATGATCAGCAGCATCAACGATCAGTTGCGTGGCGGCGCCCTGTATTCGATGTTGACCCGCGAAGATGCCTTCATCGGTGCCGGTGGCCGGCAGATTTTCCGCGTCGATCAACTCGATCCGAAAAAACCGGACTCGGGCATGGGAACACCGTTGGTGCGTTTGCTGTCGGAATCGCTGTACGACAACGAAAAGGTCAAGCGCGGCACTGATTTCCCGGTCGACTTCAACTTTGGCATGGGCATGACTTTCAACGGCTTTCTGGTCCTCAACACCGTTGGCGGCAAAGTCATCACCCTCGACCCGAAAACCCTCGAAATCGTCGATACCTATGCCGTCGATGGCGCGGACGAATTGTTCCTCAATGGTTTTGCCAATGGCGATGAGGCGGGCGGCGGCGCGGTCTATGTGGCCTCGAACCAGAACATGTATCGCCTGGTGGTGGATGCCAAGGGCAAGATTCACAGCGACGAGGCCAGCGGCGCCTGGAAAGCGGCCTATGACCGTGGCATTCGTATCTCTGCCTTGAAAGTCGCTGACGGCACAGGCTCGACACCGACGTTGATGGGCTTCGGGCCGGACGAAGACAAACTCGTGGTGATCACCGACGGTGCGCAGAAAATGCGTCTGGTGGCGTTCTGGCGCGACCAGTTGCCGGCCGGCTGGAAGCAGAAGCCCGGCACGCTCTCGGCACGCATCGCTGACCAGCAGCAAGTGGATATGGGCGCCGACGTGGAGACCGTGCAGTCCGAGCAATCGGTGTCGACCTACGGCGACTACGCCTTCGTGGTCAACAACATCATCAGCAAGGATGCCCCTTACCTGGCGCGCGACAACTACTACGTGAGCATGCTCAACGGTGCTACGCGTCCGGGGCCGAAAGGTGTGGCGATGTTGAAGTGGGACCAGGGCAGTAATGGGTGGAAACAGCTGTGGATGCGCAACGACGTGTCGTCGATCTCTACGGTGCCGATGATCAGTGGTGGCGGCCGGATGGCGATCATTGATGGTTACTTCACCCGCGACTGGAACGACCGCTATCACATCGGCATGGACCTCGACAGCGGCGACACCGTGTTGAAGATCCATACCGGCAGCGATCCGCGTTTCAATGGCATGTACTCGGCGATCAAGGTCAACGAATCCGGCGCGATTCAGTACGGCATGGCCTTCGGCCTGGTCCGTCTGGACACCACCAAGATGAAAAAACTCGATTAACCGACAGCGGCGCGGGATCAGTGTCTCGCGCCGACTTGCAGGGTCGTAACAACCCACAATGAGAAGGTAAATCCTCCAATGAGCAAGATCGAACTACCCGAAGTGGTGCGCATGCGTGAAACCCTCACCATGCAGCGCACGGCTTATCTGTCGAATGATATCTGGACCGCAGAGCAACGCTGTGAATTGTTCGATCGCCTGATCGGCATGCTGGTTGAGTACAAGCAGGAAATCGTTGAGGCGACGGCGGCAGACTTCGGTCATCGTAGCCACGACCTGACGCGTATCATCGACTTGTTGGGCCCGCTCTCGTCGTTGAAGAAAACCAGGGCCAGGATTGCTGAGTGGATGCAACCCGAGCAGCGTGCCGCCGACCGTGGCGAGGCCTGGATTCAGTATCAGCCGCTGGGCGTGGTGGGTATTGTTACTGCCTGGAATTTCCCGGTGGGCATGGTCATCCAGGGGTTGGCCAGTGCGCTGTCCGCCGGTAACCGGGCGATGGTCAAAGTCTCGGAATTGAACCCCAAGTGTGCCGAGTTGATGCAACGGATGTTCAGCGCCACCTTCGCCGAGGATGAGATCGCCATCGTCACCGGCGACGCGCAGGTCGGTCAGGCGTTCTGCAGCCTGCCGTTCGACCATCTGCTGTTCACTGGAGCGAGCAGCGTTGGCAAGCATGTGATGCGCGCCGCTGCCGAGAACCTGGTGCCGGTTACTCTGGAGCTGGGTGGAAAGTCACCCTCCATCGTGTCGCGTTCCGCCGATATGAAGTCCGCTTCGAGCAAGATCATGGCCGGAAAGCTATTGAATGCCGGCCAGGTCTGCCTTGCGCCGGATCATGTGTTTGTTCCCGAAGAGTCGATGGAGGAATTCATCGAACATGCCAAGGCGGCGGTCGCCAAATGTTATCCGAGCCTCAAGGACAATCCGGATTACACCTCGGTCATCAACACCCGCCACTACGAGCGCCTGCTGGGCTACCTGGAGGAGGCCCGTGCGGCTGGCGTCGAGTTGATCGAGTTGAATCCGGCGCAGGAGGATTTCGCCGATCAGCCACATCACAAGATGATCCCGACCTTGCTGTGCGATCCGGGTGATGAGCTGAAGATCATGCAGGACGAGATCTTCGGGCCGCTGTTGCCGATCAAGCCATATAAGGACATGCGCGATGTGGTTGCCTACATCAACGCTCATCCGCGTCCGCTGGGGCTGTACTACTTCGGCAGCGATGCGGCCGAGGAAAGTTTTGTCCTTGATCGCACCGTTTCGGGTGGAGTGACGATCAACAACGTGGCCCTGCACGCCAGTGTCGACAGTCTGCCTTTCGGCGGGGTTGGCAACAGCGGGATGGGCAGTTATCTGGGGCACCAGGGCTTTGTCACCTTCAGCCATCCGAAGCCGGTCCTGCGAGCCGCAGACGGTCCGGACATCACCCGGCCACCCTTCACCGAGCAGGTGCGGCAGATGGTGGATGCGATGATCAAGCGATAGTGCTGGAGGATATGGCGCCCACCGGTGTGAACCGGTGGGAGTTTTTTTTATTGCCGCGAATTAATCGCAGGGTGAGGTCAGCAAGGTCTTGATGAGTCGACGCAGTTGCTTGTGCAGCAGCGCCGGATCGGCTGTCGAAGGATCGAGCAGCAGCTGAAGCATCATGCCGCGCATCGTTCCAATCAGCAGCGTAGCGGCTGTCAGCGGATCGGTATCGGCAGGGATCTCGCCGTTGGCGATGCCGATTTCCACCTGTTTGGCCAGGGTCAGTCGTACGGAATGGTTGTACTCGGCCAGTATCGCTGCGGATTCCGACTCAACCGTCACGCCCTCTGCCATCAAGGCGAGTAAAGCGCGGGCGTTGGTCCATTCGGCGTCGTCGCGCAGGAAGTATGCATCGATGTAGCCGAGCAAGGTGTCCAGTCCCGGTTCGCGTCGGGGCGCCTTGTCTTCGACGACATCCATGAACCTGGTATTTACGAACCCGGCCAAAGCACGTAGCAGGCCAGCCTTGGTGCCGAAGTGATGTGCTGCCAGGCCGCGACTGTAGCCGGCTTGCAGACCGACCTCGGCCAAGGTGATGCCAATCCAGCCTTTGCGCGCGACGATCTGGCGTGCCGCCTCCAACATGCAGTGTTCTGCCTGGGCGCGCATTTCCACCTTGGATCGACGGGTGGTGTTGGGGGTGCTTTGGTCGGGAGTGTCCATAGGCGAATGATCAATTACCGGTGAATTCAGGAACGCGACGCTCGCGCATCGCCTTGTTGCCCTCGGCAAAATCGCTGGTGAGGACCTGCCACTCTTGCTCGGTGGCCTCGCGGTCGATGATTGCATCCACTGAATCGGCGAGGCCGGCACGTAGTGTCTGGCGGCTAGACATGACGGCAAGGGGTGCACTCAGGGCGATTTCTTCAGCCAGGTCGCGAGCAGCCTGACGTTCTTCGCCAGGCGCCGCAAGCACATCCGCAAGGCCGATACGGACGGCTTCTGCACCATCGATACGACGGCCGGTGGCGATCAACATAGACGCCATCTGGAGGCCAACGACGCGCGGCAGCGTAACAGAAATGCCGAAGCCCTGGTGCATGCCAAGGCGATTGAAATTGGCAGAAAAACGGGCCTTCTCGCTAGTGACGCGGTAGTCGCCAACCAGTGCCAGGCCCAGGCCTCCACCGATGGCGGCACCCTCTACCACGACGATCAATGGCTTGGCTGTGCGGAACAGGCCCACGGCGTGTTTGTACAGCTGACGAGGAAGAATTTTTTCACCGGTCTGCGCCAACCCACTGAAGTCAGCACCTGCGCAAAACGTCTTTCCTTCGGCTTGCACGATAACGACGCGACAGGTCGGCAACTGGTCCAGATACTCCAGTGCGGCGAGCAGATCCATGATCAGTTCCTGATCGAAAAAGTTCAGCGGCGGACGGCTGAATTCGAGCGTGGCGATGTGTCCTTGCAGTTCAAGGGTCAAGCCACGGCCGGGAGTGAAGGAGGCGAGGGTAGTCATCAGATGCTCCGAATGGGACGGGAAAACAGACTGGATCGATGGCGCTTGATCCCTTTACAAGAATGCTGTTAGCTTATTCGCTTGTTGGTCAGCCAACAAGCGACTTTGGTCGCCTGTCCCTAAAATTCAAAGAGCAGAAACCATGCAGGCACTCGATATCAGGCCTTGTAGGCTGGACGCCAAGACGCAGGCGCTGCGTGCAGAAGTCCGTACTTTTCTCGCTGAGGAGCTCAAACACTATTCGCCTGCCGATCGTGCCAAAGGGCTCGTCGGTCTTGTACCGGAATTCACCCGCAAGCTGGGCGAGCGCGGCTGGCTGGGCATGACCTGGCCCAAGCGTTACGGCGGCCACGAGCGCAGTGCGCTGGAGCGTTACGTGGTTCTGGAAGAACTGCTAGCGGCTGGCGCGCCGGTGGGCGCGCACTGGGTCGGTGAACGCCAGAGCGGTCCGTTGCTGATCAAGTTTTCTCCGGAAGTCCTTGCTCCGCAGATCGTCCCGGGCATAACCCGCGGTGAAACGCTTTTGGCGATCGGCATGAGTGAGCCCGACGTTGGTTCCGACCTGGCGGCTGTGCGCACCCGTGCGCAAAAAACTGAAGGCGGCTGGATCGTCAACGGCAGCAAGGTCTGGACCTCGGGCGCTCATCTGGCCCACTACATGATCACGCTGCTGCGCACCGGGCCGAAGGAGGAGGGCAATCGCCGCGCAGGCTTGTCGCAACTGCTCATCGACCTCAAGGCCCCCGGCGTGACCGTGCGCCCGATCTACAACATGCTCGGCGAGCATGATTTCAATGAAGTGTTTCTGGAAAACGTCTTCGTTCCCGATGATTTCGTCATTGGCGAGTTGGGCAATGGCTGGCTGCAGGTCACTGCGGAACTGGCGTTGGAGCGCAGTGGTCCGGAGCGCTACCTGAGTAGCACCCAACTGTATCTGGCCATGCTCGACGAGGCCGACCCGCAAGACAGTCGGCATGCCGTAAGCCTCGGTCGCTTGGCGGCACGCTACGCCGCGCTGCGGCAGATGTCGCTGGGCGTCGCCGGCATGCTCGCCCGTGGGGAGAATCCGGCTATCCAGGCGACCGTGGTCAAGGACCAGGGTGCCTTGCTCGAACAGGCTATTCCGGACGTAGCTCACGATCTGTTCGGCGATCAGCGTGAGCCCGGTTCCGACCTCGACCAGGTGATGCGCTTCCTGACTCAGAGTGCGCCGTCCTTCTCGTTGCGTGGCGGTACTCGTGAAATTCTGCGCGGCATTATCGCCGGAGGTCTTGGACTGCGATGAATACAACAATTGATCACCAGGGTGTGGACGACGGCGTCCCTTCAGAAATGCAAACCATGATCGCCGACAGCGTCGAGCGTCTGTTTGCCAAACAGGTCACCCGTGAATTGCTCGAACGCTTTGATGCCGGCCACCGCGCAGACGCGTTATGGCAGATGGTCGTCGACAACGGCCTGCCCGGTGCGCTAGTACCGGAAGGCGCCGGCGGAAGTGGTGCCAACTGGCTCGATGCCAGCCCGGTTCTGCGCGCCATTGGCTACTGGCAGGCGCCACTTCCACTGGCGGAAACCATGCTTGCGGCAGCGCTGTTGGCTCACGCCGGTATGGAAGTGCCGGAAGGGCCGATCACCCTGATTCAGGCCGGCCGTTTGGGCGATCTGCAACTGGATAAAGAAGGGGCGCGCCTCGACGGCCGAGTCGTCAACGTGCCATGGGCGCGCAGTTGTCGGTGGGCTGTGGTTGCTGATGGCCAACACCTGGCGCTGGTCGACTTGCGCCAGGCAACCATCACCCTGGCTGCCGGTAGCAATTTTGCCGATGAAGAGCGCGATGCCCTTGTTTTCGCCAACGCCAGCACTCAGGCCACCGGTCAACTGCAACTGGCCGGTCTGCACGAGCCGGTATGGCATCTAGGTGCATTGTTGCGCGCTTGCACGCTGGTTGGCGCGCTTGAAGCAGCGGTCGACAAGGCGGTGCTGTACGCCAATGAACGCGTGCAATTTGGCAAGCCGATTGGCAAGCAACAAGTACTGCAGCAATACCTGGCCCAAATGGCCGGGGCTACAGGCGCAGCGCGGATGGCTGTGCAAGTAGCCTTGCGCAGCGCGAGCGAGCTATTCCTCGGGACCGCCGGAAACCACGGCACCCTGGCATTCGATATCGCCGTGGCCAAGGTGTGTGCTGGCGAAGCAGCGACGCTGGCCGCGTCCATGGCGCATCAGGTGCACGGCGCTATCGGTTTTACCCATGAACACACCTTGCATTTTGCTACGCGTCGCCTTTGGTCCTGGCGTGACGAGTTCGGTGGTGATGCGCTTTGGGCCAAGGTGCTGGGGCAAGCGGCCATTGCCGCGGGGTCCGAAGGGTTCTGGGCAGGGCTGACCGATCGAAGTTTGTGAAGCGCTGCTGTGTTTGTTCAGTCACCGCGTGAACGGCCTGACCGCTCACGCAAATAAAACAATAATTTTTTCGAGGTAAATCATGAAAGCTGCCGTATTCCATACGCCGGGTTCCCCTCTGACCATCGAGGAAGTCGGGATCAGCAAACCGGGTCCGCGTGAAGTGCTGGTGCGCACTGTCGCTGTGGGTGTCTGCCATTCGGATCTGCATGTTGTGGACGGGATGTATCCGCATCCGGCCCCCGTGGTGCTCGGCCACGAGGCAGCCGGTATCGTCGAACAGGTGGGCTCGGACGTCCGCACCGTCAAACCAGGGGATCATGTGGTCACGTGCCTGTCGGTCTACTGCGGCCATTGCGCCCATTGCGTCACTGGTCACTTGTCGCTGTGCATATCGCCGGAAACCCGCCGCAGCAAGGGTGACGAACCACGGCTGACGTACGTGCAAAAACCCATGCCGCAATTTGCCAACCTGTCCGCCTATGCCGAGCAGATGCTGGTTCACGAACATGCACTGGTTGCCATTCGCCGTGACATGCCGCTGGATCGCGCCGCGCTGCTCGGTTGCGCCGTCACCACGGGGACCGGTGCGGTATTCAACACCGCCAAAGTGCGCCCCGGCGAGACCGTGGTTGTTCTGGGTTGTGGCGGCATCGGCCTGGCTGCAATCAACGGTGCGGTACTGGCCGGTGCCGGCCGCATCATTGCCATCGACATGCTCGATTCGAAGCTGGAACTGGCCCGGCAGTTTGGCGCCACCGATGTCATCAATGCGAAGAATGGCGATACGGTTCAACAGGTCATCGAGCTGACCAGAGGCGGCGTCGATCACTCATTCGAGTGTATCGGCCTCAAGCAGACGGCCGAGCAGGCATTCGGCATGCTCAAACGTGGAGGCTGCGCGACGATCATCGGCATGATGAAACCGGGCACCAAGCTTGAGCTCGATCCTTTCCAGCTTCTGCAGGCCCGCCGCATTCAAGGGTCAATTATGGGTTCGAACCGTTTTCCGGTCGATCTGCCGAGCCTGACCGACTTCTATATGCAGGGTCGGCTCAAACTCGACGAGATGATTTCGCAGCGCATCAAACTCGAAGACATCAATATCGCCTTCGACGAGATGCGTCGCGGCGAGCTGGCGCGTTCGGTGATTGTCTTCGACCAGTGAGTGTCGGGTGAGGGAGCGGGCCGGGCCGGGCCGGGCCGGGTAATCCTGGTCCCGACCGGCAGTGCACAACTGGACGAGTCAAGAGAGAACTCATGCTGAGCGACATCAAGATTGTAGAAATCTGCGGCATCGGTCCGGGGCCGTTTTGCGCCATGCATCTGGCAGACCTGGGAGCACAGGTCATAGCCGTTGAGCGGGGTGAAGCTACCTCTGTTACGGGCAAGAAGAACGCTGCGAAAAACGCGATGAATCGTGGCAAGCGTTCCGTGATAGCCGATCTGAAAACACCCGAAGGGCGCGAGACCGTACTGAAACTGATCGAAAGCGCGGACGCATTGATCGAAGGCATGCGACCTGGCGTGATGGAGCGTCTCGGATTGGGACCAGAGGTGCTGCTGGCCAGTAACCCGAAGCTGGTTTACGGGCGTATGACGGGCTGGGGCCAAAGTGGCCCGATGGCACATGCAGCCGGCCACGACAACAACTACATCTCGCTGTCTGGGGCGATGTACTACTGCGGCACAGAGGGCGAAGCGCCGTCTTCCCCCATCACGCTAATCGGCGACATCGGTGGTGGGGCACTCTATCTCGCGGTGGGGCTACTGGCCGGAATCCTCAATGCACGAACTACAGGGAAAGGCACGGTGGTGGATGCCGCGATCGTCGACGGATCGGCGCACATGATGCAGTTGCTGATGTCGATGGCTTCCCGTGGTGGTATCCAGGAGCAGCGAGGGAAGAGCATGCATGATGGCTCCCATTTCTACGCTACTTACCGTTGCGCCGATGACCACTACATTTCCCTTGGGGCGATGGAGCCACAGTTCTATGCGCTACTGCTGGAAAAACTGGACCTGGTCAACGACCCTCGCTTCGCCAAGCAATGGGATATGGGGCGCTGGGATGAAATGCGCGCGGCGTTCAAGGAAATCTTCATTAGCCGTACTCGCGAGCATTGGTGCGAGCTATTTGAAGGTACGGACGTGTGTTTCGCTCCGGTACTCAGCCCGCATGAGTCTTCCAAGCATCCACACATGGTTGATCGAGGCGTGTATTTCGAGCGTGACGGCATGTTGCAGGCTCACCCGGCACCGCGTTTCGATGGCCAAGTGGTAATGCCGGGGACGACACCGACCCGTGGTGAACATACGGAACAGGTCATGGCGGCGCTTAACATCAATAGCGAGTGTCTATGGTCATGAAGCATCGTTAACAGGGTATTGAGTAGGCGCCGCTCGCTTGTAAAGCGAGCGGCGTTCGAGCGCACTTACTGTGCAGTTTGATCCTTCATTTTTTCCGCAACTTTCGCGTCCACAGCAGCACGAATCTGGTCAATGCTGAAGCTGGCCGGTTTTTGACTTGGCGGGTAGTCGATGAAGGTTTGCAGAAACTTCGCGGCTTTGCTCACCGCTACCGCAGCGAGATAAATGTTCTTGCTCGACCAATCGTAATACTGGTCGGACACCAGATCCGCACGCTCGTAGGGGTCCATACGCAGGTTGAGGATCTTCGGTACCCGCAGGCAGACGAAGGGCTCGCTCCAGACCCGGAAACCGCCAGGCTGTTGTTGTTCACAGAACACCACTTTCCAGTTGTCGAAGCGCATGGACACCAGCACCCCGTCATCGTTGAAATAGTAGAACTCGTGCCGTGCGCCGGTCGGTTGCTGGCCGGTCAGGTACGGTAGCTGATTATAACCGTCGAGGTGCACCTTGAAGCTGGTGCCACCGGCAGTCGGAGCCCAGCCCTTGAGCAACTTGTCCTTGATGTCTGCGTCGCCAGCGGCCGCCAACAAGGTTGGAAACCAGTCCATGCCCGAGAACATGTCATTAGACATCTCACCGGCCTTGATCTTGCCCGGCCAGCGGATCATCGCAGGCACCCGAAATGCGCCTTCCCAGTTGGAGTCCTTCTCGTTGCGAAACGGCGTCGTCGCCGCGTCTGGCCATGAAAACTGATTCGGGCCGTTGTCGGTGGTGTAGACCACGACGGTGTTGTCGGAGATTTTCAGGTCGTCGAGGGTTTTCAGCAGCTTTCCAACATCGTTGTCATGCTCAACCATGCCATCAGCGTACTCGTTGCCCGGCATTCCGCTTTGGCCTCTCATCGAATCGCGCACATGGGTGAATGCGTGCATGCGGGTGGTGTTCATCCAGACAAAGAACGGTTTGTCAGCCTTGGCCTGTTTCTCGATGAACGCTTGCGCCGCGGCGGTGGTTTCGTCGTCGATAGTCTCCATGCGCTTGGCGGTGAGGGCACCAGTGTCTTCAGTCTTGCCGTCGGCGAAGCTATGGATCACGCCGCGCGGCGCGTAGCTCTTGAGGAAATCAGGATCGTCTTTTGGCCAATAGGGGCGCTCTGGCTCTTCTTCGGCGTTAAGGTGGTACAGGTTGCCGAAGAACTCGTCGAACCCGTGGGCGGTGGGCAAGTATTCGTCACGGTCACCGAGGTGGTTCTTGCCGAATTGGCCAGTGGCATAACCTTGGGACTTAAGGGCTTGGGCAATGGTGATGTCACGTTTTTGCAGACCCACAGGCGCACCTGGCATACCCACTTTGGAAAGGCCCGTACGCAGCGGCGTCTGCCCGGTAATGAACGAAGAACGTCCAGCGGTGCAGCTGTTCTCCGCGTAGTAATCGGTGAACAGCATGCCTTCATGGGCAATCCGGTCGATGTTCGGCGTCTTGTACCCGACCACGCCCATGGAGTAGGCGCTGATGTTGGTCTGGCCGATGTCATCGCCAAAGATCACCAGGATGTTGGGTTTTTCAGCGGCGCCAGCCGTAGCCGAAATTGCTATCACCGAAATCGCCACAAGGGCAAACTTCGGTAGCCATTTGTGTTTGCGAGTCATATTGACTGCTCCCTTAAGCTTGAGTCGAGGTTAACCACCAACCTTTTGTGGTTGCACTAACTCAAGGGCACTAGCGTCAATGCGACCAGACAGGTGCATGCAGATACCTTTTTCACGGTAGACCAATTGAGATTTTTAGCTTTTTTTAGCGATGGTTGGCTTGCTGCTTTCTTTGGGCATGCCGCTTCAAGTGGGTTAACTCGTGCAAACATCCGAATAGCTGCTTTTGGCTGGATAGCGACGGTCTAGTTGCGACCGTCGCTGAGTGGATTGTGTCGTCAAGTATCTGACCTATGACGGCGGAAGGGATCCAGTCGAGTTATAGGCTGGAAAAGACATCATCGACTCGTTCGGTGGGTGCTCATAGGTTGAGGACAGCACGGCACTGAGTCGATCGCCCAACAGATTCCATGCGCGTTTCTTCTCTTCGGCATAATCGTGATGCAGATAGTGTCGCCTCACCCGGGAGCCGGCCAGTACATGGTTTTGGCAGCGGTCGATGACGTCCAGGCTGATCCCCAAGGCCTGCATCATGGTCGCTCCCGTACGGCGCAGGTCATGCGGCGTCCAGTCGCCGTTCTGGCCGTCGGAAAGGACCAGCGTATCGTCATGACGCCGTCTGGAGAGGGCCTTGCGGTTTTTGAACCGCGCCTGGCGATCGCCGACCTGTTTACTCACCACTTTTACGTCCACATGCCGATCATCCAGCTTGTTCGGGAAGCACCATTGGGAATGTCCCGTTAGGGTCTTAAGTTCCTGAAAGAAATGCAGGGCGAAGGGGGAGAGGAAGACATGGTGGTCCTGTTTCTTGCCGCGAGTGCCTTTGTAGCTACTCATAGCCGATGTCGGTGGGGAGCGATAGTAGGGGCCGGAGGGGAGGGCGTTATAATCGGCGGTCATTAGCTGGAAGGGGTTGTGCAATTCCAACAGCTCAGCCGGGGGGTAGGATGCGGCTTCATTCCGCTTCGTAATCAGCAGGAATCAATGGGGCGATGTCGGCCAGTTCCGTCGAATCGCCCTCGACCAACAAGGCCCGCCAGGGCTGACGCTTTCTGGCCCAGCTGAGCATTTGGGTGAGGCTTGCCGGTGAACGCTGCGGTTGACCACGGTGCGGATCAGCGTTCGAGCTCGAAACCCTATTCTTTTGGGTCCTCGCAGCAGGCTAGAGATCATTTGAAAAAAATCAGCCGCTGGTCGAAAAGGGATACTTCATCCAAGGCGTGGGCTGAAGTGTGGGCTGTAGGGTATTGCCAAATCTTTGAAACAAAAAAGCCCTGAGTAATCAAGCCTTTATCGTAAAAATATGGCGGAGGCGATGTCATCGATGGATGGCGCCTGGTGGGATGACTCCCCCCAAGTAGACGCCAGAAATGTATTTGTTCAAGATATTATTTTTCGGAGCTCCACTGAACGCTAATTAATTGGGGAATAGGGGCAATTGATCGCTGAAAGTAGTGACGAAAATTTTTTCAAGACGTACCCCTAGCAATCTCCAAGCCTCCGTTTTTTCGTTGGCATAATCATGATGAAGATAATGTCGACGAACCTTTGATCCACCAAGCACATGATTTTGGCAGCGATCAATTATCTCTATTGTTATACCGAGTTCTTGCATCATAGTTGCGCCTGTTCGGCGCAAATCGTGAGGGGTCCATTCACCTTTGCTTCCTTTGTTGAGGACCAATGAGTCATCGTGGTGGCGGCCAATAAGTGGTTTACTGCGTTTTTTGAATCGGCACTGCCGGTCACCGATTAACTTGCTAACTGTCTTCGTATCGACATGGCTTTTCTCATCTTTGCTGGGGAAGCAGTACGAAGTATGTCCGCTTTCCCTTTGCAATAGCTTGAATTGTGTCAGCACGAAAGAGGACATAAACACGTGGTGATCCTGACGTCTGCCCATATGTCCTTTGGTGGATTCGGCTGGAATGAGCCAGGTCCCTTTTTCCAGATCCACGTATCTCCATTCAGACTTGAGGAGTTCTCCGATGCGGCAGAGGGTACCCAGACAGATCCAGACTGCGCATTGCACGCGTGGGTTTACTGGGCGGATACCAGAGTATTTCTGGCCGGGGGGTAGGACGTCATAGTCGTGTGCCAGACGCGCGAAGATGTCGCGCAACTCGCGAATTTCATCAGGAGAAAGTACGCGGTCGCGTTGTTCTTGGTAGTCGTGATCGAGCAGTTTGTTGGCGTCTATCAAGTAAGCCGGATTTCCATCGACCATTAGGGTGCGCCACGGCTTGCGTTTCTCAGCCCAGCGCAGCATCTGGCCGATGTCCTTACTGCGAATCACAACGGCGCGGTTCAGGCCGCGGGCTTTGACCGAGCGTAGCACCGTGAGCAGATCTTTTTCGGTGAGGTTGCGCAGCGGCTTATCGCCAATGACTGGTAACACGTCTTTGGTGAAGCTGCGGCGCAGTTCAGCGTTTCCGTCCTGGCGGGATACGCCGTCGCGAATCCACTCCTCGAAGAGATCAGTGACTGTCTTGTTCTCTCCCGCCTGACGTTCGGCCTCGGCAATGGTGGCGACAATGGCAGCCTGGGCTTCGATTTTGGCGGCTTTGCGGGCGGTGATGGGGTCTATGCCTTTAGTGATGCTCACTCTCATTTCGTCACGCTCGGCACGAATTTGCGCCAGCGATTTCTTCGGCCAACTGCCCAAGCGGTGATCACGTTTGGTTCCGTGCAGTTTGAACTCGTAGCGAAATAGGAGAGTAATGCCGCGTACACCGGCGCGAACCTTGGCAGTTAGGCCACCGTCTTCGCGCAGCGTCCTCCCGTCATCCGCGGAGGTGAGCGCCTCCAGTTGCTTCGCCGTTAGTTTTGCCACTGTCGACTCATGTCTGATTCCAGCTTCTCAAATTTTGCCCCACTTTTGCCCCACCGAATCACTTGGCTGTCGATGGATATTAGTGGATCGTTATAGACGTTAATATAGCCTGAACCCCCGTAAACGCTAGGTTAAAGCGGTCCATGAGAGTGTACGTTCGTCCATAGAATTCCATGCCTTAAGTGTATGGGGTGCTAGGGGTCGAGTGTTCGAATCACTCCGTCCCGACCATATAATTCAAGGGGTTGCGAGATTTTATCTCGCGACCCCTTTTTTATTTTTGGTCGTTTTTACCCCTACAAAACGACTGGCTTTCGGTGGAATCCTCACCTCTTCCGGAGGAGATGGAAGCAAGATCTACGCGCCGAGCAGTCGCATGGTGCTGTCAGGACAGTCGTGGAAACAGTGCCAATGCGTTATCGCGCAAAATTCTTTGCCGCAGGGCAGGCTGAGCAACGGTGTGCTGTCGATGTTCCCGGCGAGTTTCAGCACGGCCGCTTCCGGCGTGAAAGGCCAGTCGCTGCCATAGAGCTACTTATCCGGATCGGCGATCTGCAACAGCAGCTCCAACTGACGCGGAATAGGAAAGCCTGCCAGATCGAAATGCAGTTTGCGCAGGAGCCCGAACACATGGTCGGAATCCAGCGGTTCCGGTAAATCGTCGACGCCTCGATGATTCGGTCGATCAACAGCGGCATTGTGGCGCCGGCATGCGGGATGATCAGTCGGATGTTGGGGAATTTATCCAGCGTGCCTTTGAGGATCATGTTGGTAACCGCGCGGCTAGTCTCGAACATGAACTCGATCATCGGCGCGGGATAACCCATGGTCAGTCTTTGGCAACAGGGACAGTTTGGCGAAGTCGGATGAATGAACAACTCCGCTTTGCGTCGATCGAGCTCCGCGAAGATCGGATCGAGGCGCTCGTCACCGGGATAAATCCCATGCTGGTTGCGCTCGATGACAATGCCGTCTGTTTTCAGAGCGTCCATCGTGTATTCGAGCTCACGTAGCGAGCCGTCGATATCCGGCAATGGCAGTGACTCCACTCAGGGAGTTCGGGCATGCCGTCAGGCTTCGAGTGGCCAGCCTCGATTGCCTCCTTGCGATAACGGTCAGGATGATAGTGAGCGTGTCCATCAATGCGCCGCATCGCTACGTTGGCGCCTGCGTCGCGTGATAACCATCAAGCAAAGTCATAGGCTGTCTCCGTTGATCAGATGCGTTTCTAATGGGCTGCATGTTTCATTGAAGGTCATATCATTATTGATATGTTTGCTGACGCTGGAGCCTGGCGACATCCTTATCACCGGCACGCCAAAGGGTGTCGGCATCGCCATGCAACCTCCAACCTATTCCTCCATTTGAAGGTTCATTCTGCAGCAGATTTCTGCTTACCTGATAACTGTCTCTAGCTGATGGAAGACCTTCGGTGAAAGGCAGCTTTTGGCTGATTCTGTTGAAAAAGTCGGCCATCGTTTGCACATCAGAAAAGTACGCGTCAGAGATTGAAATCTTTACTTTTGGCAGAGGCTTGCGGACGTAGCAGCGTGCAAAAAAGGCGTTTTCACCTGTCAATGATCAGGCAGTTTGGGCAGAGCGACTTTTTCAATAGAATCGGCCGTTAGCTCCCGCTCAAGGCCTATTGCCGTCGATTTCCCCACAACTCTGCCAATTCGCTTTTGAAGTAGGCGTTCGGTGTGGAGGAACTCGAAGACAGTCCAGTCACCATTACCTATTGATGTGCGCCAGTTTTACGAGCCTTGCTCCATTTGCGCATGGCTCGGCAAATGGGGTCAGTGGCGTATTCCGTGACAGGTGGCTGGCCTGGAGTAATTCCCGTGTGTAATCAGCGCGCGGTGCACTGAACAGCGAGTGTGCTTCGCCTTGCTCAACGATACAGCCTCGCTGCATGACGATCAGTTGATCGGCGATGTCTTCCATCACGGCCAGATCATGGCCGATAAAGATCAGCGTCAGGTTGCGCTTGTTCTTGATGTCCATGATCAGATCCAGAATCTGATGCCGAACCGTGGCGTCCAGTGCCGACACGGGTTCATCACACACCAGGACCTTGGGTTCCATGGCCAGCGCCCTGGCGATGACGATGCGTTGGCGTTGACCGCCTGACAATTGGTGGGGGTAACGCTGCAACAGTTCTGCGTCCAGACCGACGTCGCTGAGCAAGCTTGCGCAATGGGCCGTCAGGTCGGCAATTTTCAGGGTGGCACCGCCTTGTTGTATCTGCACGGCTTCGAGCAAGGCCTGGAGGATGCGGTGACGGGGGTTCAGGCTGCCTGCGGTGTCCTGGAAAATGTACTGGCAACTCCGCGCGAACGCCTTGCGGTCGGTCGGTCGGGCCGGGTCGGTGCGACACACTTCAATGCGGCCTGTAACGGGTTTGACCAGCCCCATGATGGCCTTGGCCAGGGTGCTTTTTCCGGAGCCGGATTCGCCAGCGATACCCAGTGTGCTGCCGGCCGCGACCTGCAGGTTGATGTCATGGAGCACCCGTTTGCGGTTGCGTCCGCTGCCGTACTCGACACTGACCCCGTTCACACGTACCAGCGGCAGGGGCAGACCCTGCACGTTGTCTGTGTTTTTTTGCCTTGCACCGGACAACCGGCGTTTATGCGCGGTTGTCAGGGCGCGGGTATAGGCGTGCTGCGGGTCATTGAAAATGGCCTGGGCCGTGCCTTGTTCAAGCAGATCGCCGTGGCGCATCACGGCCACCCGGTCCGCCATCGCCAGCACGGCGTCGAGGTCGTGGGAGATGAATAGCATCGCCATGCCCCGGCGTTTCTGCACATCGCGCAGCACGGCCAGCACCTGGGCCTGGGTGGTGACGTCCAGCGCGGTGGTGGGCTCATCGGCAATCAGCAGCTGCGGGTCGCAGGCCAGCGCCATGGCGATCATTGCCCGTTGCTGCTGGCCGCCGGACAGCTCGAACGGGTAGCGCGAGAGCTGGCGCGAAGGCTCCGGCAAACCGACCTCGCGCAGCAGTTGCGTGGCGTGCAACGTGCGTTCCTCGCGATTGCGTGTCCGGTCCGGCGGCATGGCTTCGAGGATTTGCGCGCCGAGGGTCATCAAGGGATTGAGTGAGGTCATCGGGTCCTGGAAGACGATCGCGATCTGACGACCGCGAATCCTGCGCCAGCCCCCGGGTGCCATCTGCAGCAAGTCCTCACCGCGGTAACGTAGCTCGCCGGACAGCTGTGGAGCGTCCGGCAACAGGCCCAGTGCCGCCAGGGCGGTGAGCGACTTGCCACTGCCCGATTCGCCAATCACGCCCAGCACTTCGCCAGGCTGGATATCGAAAGAAATGCCGTTGACCACCGTCTTGTCGCCGTAGCGAATACTCAGGTCACGGATGGAGAGCAGGGGACCGGACATGGCGAGTTCCTTATTCATGGCGGCGTGCCAGGCGTGGATCGATCGACGCTTGCAGCGCTGCGGTGGCAATGTTGATCAGGACGACAAACGCTGCCAACAGCATCACGGCGGCCTGAATGACGGTGTAGTCGCGGCCGTGAATGGCTTCGAGGGTGAGACTGCCAAGGCCTGGCAGGGAAAACAGGGCTTCCATGGTCAGAGTGCCGCCAATCAGGCCACCCAGGATGACGCCGGACATGGCCACCACCACCGACAGCGAATTGGGCAGGATGTGGCGCCAGGCGATGCGCCAGTTGGACAGGCCCTTGGCTCTCGCGGTGCGGATGAACGGCGCCCGGGTGGTCGCGCACAATTCTTCGTAGAGTGGCTTGACCACCTGGCCGGCGATATCGATGCCGAGAATGATCACCGGCAACAGCAGCTGCCCGCGGATGGGCAGCCAGCGCAACCAGACCGAAAACACCAGGATAACGATGACGCCGGTGCAGAAGGTCGGTACCGCAATCGACCAGACGTTCAGGCTTTCCAGCAGTTTGCCCAGGCGCCATGCGGGAAAGGCCAGCGCGAGCACGGCGACGCTCATGCCCGTGACCAGGCCGAACAACAAGGCCGCCCCGGACAGTAACAATGAGTTGGGCAAGGCGTCGCGCAGCATGCTGGCGACCGGTGTGCCAAAGCGCATCGATTCGCCGAGATCGCCGTGCAGCGCCGCCTTGAGCCAGGTCATGAACTGCATCGGCAGGCTGTCATCCAGCCCCAGTTGCTGGCGCAAGGCGAGCAGGGCATTGGCGTCATAATCGCCACGGGCGGAGTAGTAATCCGTGATATCACCCGGCACCGCTCGCACCAGCATGAAGATGATGAAGCTGATGGCCGCTATGTTTAGAAACTTGCGCAGCAGAAAAGGCGCCGTTTTCAAGAAGACTTGCATGTCAGGCTCCAGCAGCAAGTTGTTTGCTCAGGGGATCGAGGGTGTCGCGCAGGCGAGTGCCGACCAGCGACAGCGAGAGCGTGGTCAATGCCAGGGCGAGCACTGGGAACAACAGCGAAAGGGGCGCCTGCTCGGCAAAGCCGGCCGCCGTGGCGATGATCCGGCCCCAGGTCGGCACGTCGGGGGCGACCCCCATGCCGAAGAAACTCAGGACGGATTCGGTGGTGATGGCGCGGGGCATGACAATGGCGATTTGCGTCAGCAGGGTGCCGATGGCATTCGGCAGGACGTGACGCCAGGCAATGGTCAATGGCGACACCCCGATCACTCGCGCGGCGGTGACATAACCGGCGGCCGACTCGCGCTCATGAATGGCCCGGGTGACGTAGGCAAACAGCGGCATGAATGCGATGCCGACCGCCAGGATGACCGAACCTGTGCCAACCCCCAGCGCCACCATCAGGGCCAGCGACAACAGAATGGCCGGCATCGTGAGGATCATGTCGAAGCCGGCATAAATCACCGTTCGGGTCACGCCTCCGGCAAGGCAACCCAGCAGGCCCAACCCCACGCCGCCGAAGAAAGCGATGCCGGTGGCGGCGACGGCGACGAGCAACGTCAGGCGTGTGCCGGCCACCAGGCGCGCGAGAACGTCGCGCCCAAAGCTGTCCGTGCCCAGCCAATGCTGGGCCGAGGGTGCAAGATTGCGCGCCAGCAGGTTTTGGTAGTACGGGTCCTGGGTCGGCAGCAGGGGGGCCAGGAGGGCAATCACGACGGCAAGTCCCAGTATCAGCCACGGCCATTGCTTGATAACCCGGCTCATGCGCTTAACCACGTACGGGCCAGGCCACCATCGACGCGGTTCTGGCTCCAGGTAAAACCCGTCTGGTAGCCGTGCACGTTGGCCGCGACCCCGATGGCATCGGCACTGTGGCCAATCCCCAGGGTGTAGAGCTTGTCCATCACGTGCTGCCAGGCGCCCAGATAACGCTCGCGAGCCACGCTGGCCGAAGGGGCGTCCACTGCCTGCGCAATCAGCCGATCCAGTTCCGGGTCCTGAATGCCGCCCCAGAGCATCGGACTCGGGCCTTGGGACTGCAGGCGTGCATAGCGCAGGTACACGTCGGCACGGGGCCCGGAATGGAAGGGCGCCAGGTCCCAGTCATACTGCGCGAGTGCGCGTTGCGCGCCAATGTCGTCCAGCGCCTGATGCTCGATCTTGAACCCCAGTTCCCGCACCATCTGCACGGCGACCTGGGCATAGTCCGCCTGCCAGGACACGACTTTCAGCGTGTGTTGCGCAGGGTCCACCCCCGCGCTTTGCAGCAGCGCGCGTGCCTGTGCAAGGTTCGGTCGGGCGAAGGTGTCGCGCTGTTCCAGAGCCTGGTCCCAGTAGAACGTCTGGGGCCGGGTCAGTTGATTGCTGATCAGCGCTTCCTGGCCGCCGATGAAGCTCATGTAGGCCGATTTATCGATGCTCAGGGCAATCGCCTGACGCACGCGCACGTCCTGCAGAAGCGAACGGGGCTTGCGGTTGTTGAACGACATGAAGTACCACGAGGTGTCGCCCAGGAACTGCACTTCGACGTTGTCGCTGCGCAAGGACGGCAGGCGCTCGTTGTTGACGTAGGCCACATGCAGGTCGCCGGAGCGCAGCGACAGGCTGTTGTCGCGATCGCCACGCAGGTCGAAGTCGACCGCGTCCAGGTAAGGCAGGCCCGCTTGCCAGTACTGCTTGAACGCCGGGGCGTAGAAGCGCTGGTTGGCCTGCCAGGTGCCGAACGTGAAAGGTCCGGTGCCTATCGGGTGGCGAATGGTCTCGTCCCAACCTTCCGACTCCGGGGCCACGATCCACAGCTCGGACAGCAGGTTGAGCAGCGGCGCGAAGCTCTCTTTCAACTCGATCCGGATGGTAAGAGGAGAAGTGACGCTGATGGTGTCCACCAGCTTCATCGAGGTGCTCAACCAGCCTGCGCTGACTTTGTCCCGCACTCGTTCCAGATTGGCCTTGATGTCTTGCGCGGTCATCGTGCGGCCGTTGTGGAATTGCACGTTGTCGCGTAGGTAAAAGGTGTAGACCTTGCCATCATCCGAGACCTCGAAGCGTTCGGCGAGGAAGGGTTTGACCGTGCCGTCGTTGGCCACACTGGTCAGGGTTTCGACATACACCTGCTGGACCGAAATGGAACCTGAGTGCCGGTGCGGGTCCGAGGTGTCCAGCCCCATCAGGGCAATTTTCAGGGTGCCGCCCACCTTGGGCGCAGCGCCTGTCTCGGCGCGCAACAAGGGTGGAAAGAGCCCTGCGCAAGACGCGACGGCGAACAGTTGGATCAATGTGCGGCGATGCATGAGAGACGGCTCCTCGAAGCGCTGTGGTCGTCAGCGCCAATGCGAAGTTGAAGGGGGCTGCCATCCATGTCGGTGCAAGGCAAACCCAGGTGATGAAGGAAAGTCGGGGCGAAGTCCACCAGGCTGGCAGGGCCGTAATGCGTGCTTTGCGTCGGGAACCCGGAACCCTGCACGATCAGGAATGGCGCCTGCTCGTAATTACCCAGGCCGCCGTGCTGGCCATATCCGTTGTAGTTTTTCGGGTCTTGCGCGTCGGCGACGATGCAGGTGCTGCCCGGTATGCCGAATTCATTGGCCTGGTCGTAACTCTGCATCACGACGGCGAGCGTATTGCCGGCGTCGTCGGGAGACAGGCCGAGTTGAGTCAACGCCTGTTTCTCGTAGACCGCGGCACACCAGGGCTGGCGGTTGAAAAAATCCACGATCGCGCTGTGCAGGAACCCGACGCGCTGATCGATGGCAACCATGCAGGAACTACCATTAGGGGCGATCACCACGTCATCGCTGTCTGCCGCGGCCTTGAGCCCGGCATCCACCAGCGCCTGGCCGACATCGATCTCGTTGATCACGGTTTCCATGCCGTGGTCGGACGCGACCATCAGCAGCACGTCCTCTCCACGGCCGCGCAATTGGTCGACGACGTCCAGCACCCGGGCCACGCACGCATTGGCATTGGCGATGGCAGCAAAGTGCGCCGGCGAGCCCAAAGGGTGTCCGTGCCCACTGTGATCGGGTTCCGAGAGCCATAATGTGGTGATGACCGGTGCATCGGGCTTGAGCAGTTTTTCGCAGAAACGCGCGGTCATTTCCGTGTCGCCGATGCAGCCGGACTTGATCAACAATGCGCGCTCGTCGAGATAAGGCTCGCGGCCCGGACCATAGGAACCGGCGCTATGGAAAACTTCGCCAAAACCGTCCGGATCGTTGAAGTAAGCGGCCCCCGCGGAAACATTGGACATGATGCATGCGCCGCCATGGGCGGCCACCCGCTGGGCGAGGGTAGGAACACGCAATGTGCGGCCGGTGACGCGTTGCAGATGGTCACGAAAGACCGGCTCGCCAACGTTGTGGCAACGCAGTCCCTTACCGTCTTCGGTGATCATCTTGTTGCCAAGCAAGCCATGCCGGCCCGGGTGGCATCCCGTTGCAATGGAGGCCGAACTGACGCGAGTAGTGGAAGGAAAAACTGCACGGGCATTGGCAAACCAGGACGCATTATTGGCCAGCGCAGTTAACGTAGGGCTGCTGTCGGGAAGTATCAAATCTCGACGCAGACTGTCACACATGATGAGGATGCAGCGTTTGATGTTTTTCATGTTTTAAATAATCGCAATTCAATATTTCAGATGCGTGACAATTTGTAATATTTTTTATTATGGAATTGCAGGCAGCAGAAAAAGCGAAGCTCTTTTAGTTAGAGCTTCGCTAATATTTTATTGTTGTCTGGTTATATTGCTGGAACTGCGTTGTTAATTGTTTGGTTGTACGCCGTTAAGGGCAAAGTCGAAGATGTCGAAGTTTCGCAAACGGGTGGAGGCCGCATACTGCAGGTACTTTTCGCTCATCGGGTGCGACAGCATGAACGGCACCGATTGTTCCGAGTATCCGCCGTGGGAGCGCAGGGGGCGGTCACCCACGGTGGACAAGTCATGCTCGCTGGCGCGGGAGCCCAATACGCAGGATTCGCTCGAAATGACCACGATGTCGGCCTCGCGATCTTCGGGCAGACCAAGTTTTATGGCAGCTTGCTGGCGACTTAAAGTGTCTTCGATTCCGGGCAAGCCACTGATGTAATCAATCATTGCTTCTATATTGGCGGAGTCCTTGGCGTACACGCGAACAAAAGATCCAAGTGCGCCGTGATGTCGGACGAACGGATCTGTAATAGGGCAGATTACCCGCGCACTTTTTGCGCCGAAACGCTCTTCAAGTTTGTCCTGGAGAAAGATGACATTGGGTGTGCCGTTGCTGTTGTTCTTGTCGGACATGCCATGGTCGGCCACGCAGCCAACAATGGCGCCTAGTTCAATAAAGGCTTGCAGGCGATCATCAATGGCCTTGAGGAATTCGTTGGACTCGGCCGTTCCAGGGGCAAACTTATGCTGAATGTAATCGGACAACGACAAATACAAGACTTGCGCGCGTTTTTCCTTCAACAAGGCAAGGCCGGCATCCAGCACGAACAGCGACAAGTCGCCCGAATACATGTCGGGCAAGGGGCGCCCGACCAGCTCCACGACATCATCGATGCCATGCTCTTCAAGGGTGCAGGTGCCGGCTTTTTCCGAGGAGAAACAGATGCCCTTCAGGTGATGGCCGAGCACTTTGCGCAACTTGTCCTTGGCGGTGACTGCTGCCACCGCAATGCCGGCCTCGGACAACAACGCCAGCAGCGTTTCGCCGCGCAGCAGACTGGCGTCGGTCATCATGATTTCTTTCCCGGTTTCCCGGTCCAGGGAATAGTTGCCGGCGATGCCGTGTACTTCAGGTGGTGCCCCGGTGACGATGGAGACGTTGTTGGGGTTGGTAAACGACGGCATCACACAATCGGCAGTGCTGGCAAAACCCTGGGTGTGAAAGCGGGCTATGGTCGGGCAAACGCCATCGGCAATGCCCTGGGTGATGTATTGCGGGTCGCATCCATCAATGCAAACCACGACCACCGGCTGGGTCGGAAGAGCATATTGGCGTTGGTGCAGCGTTATTGAGTTATTCATGAATGACTTCACTGGAGGGGCAATGCAGGTACATTAACGTGCGAATAATGTTCAAGTTGTGTTAGTTTTTCCCCTGTTTGTGAGTTTTATTCACAGTATGATCCGAGGCCTGCATGTCCCGTATTCCGCCGTTGCCTGCCCTGAAGGCCTTTCTTGCCGCCTGTCGCGCCGGGAGCTACAGCGCCGCTGCCGAGGAATTGAATGTTACCCATGGCGCCGTCAGCCGGCAGATCCAGACCCTCGAAGACTGGCTCGGGCAAAAACTGTTCGAGCGCGCCGGGCAGCGCATGGCACCGACTTCCCATGCCCTGGCGTTTGCGTTGGAGGTCAGCGAAGCGTTTGAGCGCATCAACGATGCCGCGCAACGCTACGGCAAAGGCAGTGCCAGCATGCTGCTGCGAGTCAGCGCGCCCGCGACCTTTGCGATGCGCTGGCTGATTCCCCGTTTGAATGACTTCCATGAAAAGCACCCGGGCATGTTGATTCAGGTGCAAACGGCGACCACTCAACAAATTTCATTGGCCGGCAGTTTCGACCTGGCGATCCGTCGCGGTTCGCCGCAGACCGATCACTTCAGTGCCCAGGCGTTTCTCGATGAATGGCTGACCGTGGTCGCGGCCCCGAGTCTGTTGGCCCGGTTGCCTCTGGATTCACTGAAAGATTTGTCCCGGCATGTGCTGCTTGAAACCGAGACGCGCCCAGGGGACTGGCAGCAGTGGCTGAACGCGGCGGGATCAACCGAACACGGCACCTCCGCGCGCCAGCGTTTCGACCACTTCTATGTGACCTACACGGCATTGATCGATGGCCTTGGGTTGGGCATTGGCCCAATGCCTACGCTTGAGCATGACGTCAATGTTGGCCGGCTTGTCCTGCCTTTTGCCGGCCTGCGGACACCAAGCCGCCGCTATTACAGCCTGACGCCGGCGGGCGTACCCAAGACGCTCGTCCATCGCAAGTTCGAGAGCTGGTTGCTTGAGCAGGGGAGCATTGAAGTCACTCAGTAACTATCACGGCCCCGTCAGGCGAATGCAGATTTCATGAAGGGCTGTGTTCGGCCAAACGGGGTGATCTTCCCGAGGGTGATGATGCTCGCTGAGGTTCTGCTTCGCCACGTCGGCTTCTGGGCACCATCGCTGAGGGTGCCCAGGTTCTTGGCTTACTCTGCCGAAAGTTCCGGCGGGTACGGCTATCAGAAAAGGCTGATGTTATAGCTGAGGATCAGCCGGTTCTCATCAACATCGCTACGGTAGTTGGAGCGCGCAGTAACGTTGCGGATGCGGATACCCACTCCACGCAACGCTCCACTCTGGACTGCGTAGCCAATATCCAGATCGCGCTCCCAGTCCTGACCTTCAAACCCCCGCCCAGTGGTGACGTTGTCTCCAGTCACGTAGCGCAGAGTGGTGGTCAGACCGGGAATTCCAAGGGCGACGAAGTCGTAGTCGTGCCGGACTTGCCAGGAGCGTTCATCCGGCGCAGCGAACTCGTAGGTAGGCAGGGTATTGCCAAGCGGGTTGGTGTTGGCGCCAACCTGGATGAAACCATCGTCACCACCGATCTGCTGGTAGCCCAGGTAGAAGGTATGGCCGCCGCGCTTCGCCGACAACAGGTTGAACAGTGCATGGTTATCGAGCTTGCCGGCGATGCTCCGGCCGTCGTCGCGGGCATCGAAGTAGCCGACACTTATGCCTAGCGTCCAGTCACCTACTGGCTCGGCGTGTTTGAAGCTGTAGTAACGCTGCTGGTAGATGTCTTCCAGTTGCGCCTGCCAGAGACCGACGCTGGTGCGATTGGAGTTGAAACTGTAGTCGGCACCCAGATAGTTGAAGCGGTCACTGGTGAAATTGGCGATACGCGCCGGATTGATCGGGTCATTGATCAGTGCATACATCTCCTGGGTGTTACTCGAGTCGCGCAGGCTAGTGGAGTGCAGTTGGCCAGCGTTTAAGGTTAGTCCGGACAATTCGTTGGAAACCAGCGAAACGCCCTGGTAGGTCGGCGGCAGCAGGCGCAGATCACTGTAGACCAGTACCGGCAGGTTGGGCCGCAGCTCACCAGCCTTCAGCTCAGTGCTGGAGACCTTGAGTTTCATCGCCGCACCCAGGCGGCCGTACTCATCGGCGGATCTGCCGTCGTCGTGTGTCGGCAGCAGTCCGGTCCTGGCCCGGCTCGGGCTGCTGTCGAGCTTGACACCGTAGAGACCGAGCACGTCCACGCCGACACCGATACTGCCCTGTGTGTAGCCTGAGCGGGCATCAAGAATAAAGCCCTGGGCCCACTCCTCGGCCCTGGATTGCTTGTTGGGGCCGACGATGTCGGAGAAGTCGCGGCTAAAGTAGTAGTTGCGCAGTTGCAGGTTGGCCGTCGCACCTTCGATGAAGCCGGCTTCTTCGGCCAGCAGTGGCGGGGCCAGGCCCAGCGTCAGGCAACCGCCGAGGGTGCCGCTGATTGCATGGGCTTTGCGCAGTGCAGGAGTGTGCATGCTGTTGATCTCTGGAATGAGGACAAAGCGCCTCCCGTCAGACGAGGTTGAGGCCTGTCCGCAGGAGGGGTTTGATCATGAGGTGGCTGATGGCTCGCGGGCCTGGCTTGAGCTGCTCCGCGTCGCTGGGATCAGCCGCAAGGGGGCCGGTATGAGATCCCCTTGCGACTCACACCAGGACACGCAGTCGCCTGGCTGACGTGTCTCAACGATTGACCAGCTTGGCCGGCAGGGCGATCACCAGGAAGCTGCTGAGAATCAGGCAGCCGGCGAAGAACCACAGTGCGCCGGCGCTGCTGCCGGTGACGTCGATGGCCACGCCCATCAGCGAGTTGCTGACTAGCCCGGCGATGTTCGCCACCGAGCAGGCGAGGGCGAAGCCGGTGGCCGCCGCGGTGCCTTTGAGAAAGGTTGCCGGCAGGCTGAAGAACACCGGCACCGCGCCGATGATCGCCGCCGACGCAATAGCGAACAGCGCCACGGTCGCCACCACGTTGTTGACAAAGAAGGGCGCACTGGCCATGGCTGCCGCGCCCACCAGAAAGGGCACGATGATGTGCCAGCGGCGTTCGCGGTGCTTGTCGGAGCTGGCGCCGATCAACAGCATGCCCAGCAACGCGGCGATGCTCGGCAGCGCGGTGAGCACGCCGATGTGAAAGGTGTCGACGACGCCTGCGTTGCGGATGAAGGTCGGCATCCAGAACCCCATGGCATAGGCGCTGAGCAGGATCGAGAAGTCGATGCCGCCGAGCATCCACACCTTCAGGTTGAAGAAACCGTCGCGAAAGCTGTGCTTGCTGCCGGTGGAGTCGGCGTCGTCGGCGCGCAGTTCCTGTTCCAGCAGGTTTCTCTCGTCATCATTGAGCCATTTGGCCTGGCGGTAGTTGTTCGGCAAGGCCCAGAAGGTCAGCACACCAAGCAACACACTGGGTATCGCTTCGAGGAGGAACAACCACTGCCAGCCGCGCAGGCCGCCAGCGTTATCGAAATGCCCCATGATCCAGCCGGACAGTGGGCCGCCGAGCACGCTGGACAACGGCAGGCCGATCATGAACAAAGCGATGATGCGGCCGCGGCGATAGGTCGGGAACCAGGTGGTCAGGTAGTACAGCACCCCCGGCAGAAAGCCCGCTTCGGCGGCGCCGAGCAGGAAGCGCAGAATGTAGAACTGCGTGGTGGAAGTGACGAGCATGGTGCAGGCCGAGAGCAGCCCCCAGGTGATCATGATGCGGGCGATCCAGATCTTCGCCCCGACTTTTTCCAGGACCAGATTGCTCGGAACCTCGAAAATGATATAGCCGACGAAAAACAGACCGGCGCCCAGGCCGAAAGCCGTTTCGCTGAACTGCAGATGCTCGAGCATTTGCAGTTTGGCGAAGCCGACGTTGATCCGGTCCAGATAGGAGGCCAGATAGCAGAAGCAGAGAAAGGGAATAAGCTTCCAGGTGATCTTGCGGTAAAGCGCCTGGACTGGGTCTGCGACGGTGGTCGCAGTGGGTGTACCTACATTTGCAGAGGGCATGGGTGTCTCCTGGCGGTGACTTTGTGATTGTTGTTTAGCCGCGGATCAATGCTTTGGTAGCACCGGTTGGCGGCTTCCAAAGGCAGTGTCAGAAGACTGGGCAGGGTTTGATGTCGACCCTTGCTCAGTATTTGGCGACCAGTGCTCTACGGCCTGGTTCGACGGCAGATATCCTTTTCTGCCGGTTATTCGGTAAAGTCGTGAATCTGTGGAGGTTGCAGGCTTGCCCGGGAGTGCACTGTGTCAGCCCGGGAAAACCAATGGCCCTCTCATTTTCTGAACTGCGTCATGGCCTCCTGTTTACTCACCACATCGCCATACTTGCTATCAATGTCGAACAGGTTGGCTTCGTGTGGTGCGGGGTGCCGATCGCCGACGCATTCGCGAACAACGATGGTCCGGAATCCGTGCTGCACGGCATCTACCGCCGTCGCGCGAATACAGCCACTGGTTGAGCAGCCCGCCAGTACCACGGTGTCGATACCTTTGGCGCGCAGCATCGACGCCAGGCTGGTGCCAAAAAACGAGCTGGCGTATTGCTTGCTGATGACCACTTCGTCCGGGTTGGGCAGCACCGGCTCGCAGAAGGCTGCCAGTGGGTTGCCCTCGATCATGTCTTTCATCACGGGGGCTTTTTTGACCCATATACCGCCGTCGGCAAAATGCCCTGGGTGGTAGCGAATGTTTGTATGCACTACCAGGACTTCATGTTGGCGGGCGCAGGCCAATAGTTCGACGCTCTCGGCTACAGCGCTGACCACGCCTGGCGCGTACAGCGGTGCGCCTTCTTGGGTATAGCCCTGCATGAAATCGATCATCAACAGCGCAGGCTTATTGCCAAAGCCGATGCGCTGGCCCCACACGCCCTGATAATTGGCGTCGGCACTTTGTTCTTGGCTCATGACACGCTCCTATTTATATGCGCCAGACAGCAGCGCGCCCGCGCCCGGAACGATGGGCTCCAGGTCCAGTGCCTTGAGCATGGCGTAGGTGGTGGCGATGGCGGCGGTGAGTACCGGTTTGCCGGTTTCGGCCTCGACTTGCGAGGCCACTCCCAGCGATTGCATCTGCACGCAGGCCGACAGGACGATCACATCCACGCCTTCAAGGTTCATGTCGCGCACAATGGCGGGCAGGTTGGCCGGGTCGTGGCGGGCGACGGCCAGGTTGTCGGGAATTTCCAGGGCGCGCCAGTCCACCACCTCGAAACCTTCTTCGCGAATGTAATCCACTACCAGCTCGGTCAGCGGCTTCATGTACGGCGCGACAATGGCAATGCGTTTGGCGCCCATTACTTTCAAGCCTTCGATCAAGGCGCCGGCGCTGGTGATGACCGGCGCATTGGCGTCGTTGTCCGCGGTGGCCTTGCGCAGCCGCTGTTCGGACTGGCGATGATAACCCAGGCCCATGGCCATGATCGCCACCAGGCAGGCATAGCCCAGCACGTCGACCTTGGCGTCAGACAGCTCGACCGCGCAGCGATCGGATTCGCCATCCATTGCCGCCAGCTCTTCCTTGCGCACCTGCTTCATGCGCATGCGGCTGGAATGAAAGGTGAAACGTTCGGGGCGGATCAATTGGCGTGCTGCCAGCATCGCCGGAATCTCGGTTTCCATGGTGGTGTTGGAACTTGGCACAATCTGGCCGATACGATAAGGCTTGATCACAAGCTGTCTCCTTTGCAACGTGCGTTGAATTCAGGTCAGGGGCTGGCCGAGGAAATCGCCGAAAGCCGCGAAGAAACCCTCGAGGTCGTCCCACGGAATCATGTGTCCCGCGTTTTCAACGCGAGCAATCTGGATGTCGGGTTGTAGATCGCGAATTTCTGCTTCGTCCCCGGCCTGAATCACGCCGCCGCGACCGGCAACGATCAGCAGGGCAGGGGCAGGCAGGTGCGGCAGATCCTGATGAAAGTCCACGTCATGAAAGTCGTTGAAGGCGCGGACGATGGCAGGTGTGTAGCAGGTGTGCAGCCACTCGGCGCGGACTTGCAGTTGCTCCTCGGTCCAGGTCGGGCAGAAGACGCGCATGGCGTCGGCGTCCATCCCGCTCAGTGATTGGCGGATCGAGTCCACGTACCACGACAGCTTGCTTGGGTACTCGCGCCGGCCGGGACCGGAGACGGGTGGATCGATCAGTACCAGGCTTTGCAGGCCCGCTGGATTGCGCACTGCGCTGCGCACGGCAAAGCGCGCGCCCATGGAGTGGCCCACCAGGTGATAGGCATTGATACCCATGGCTTTGGCGAATGCACCGATGTCATTGGCGCAGGCGTCGGTGCCGTAGTCCAGCTCCGGTCCGGTGGAGGACAGGCCGCGGCCACGAACGTCGAGTACGTAGGTATCGAAATGCTGGCCCAGTCGCTCGGCGACAAACCCCCAGGTGATCGCCGGGCTGGTGATGCCGGGAATCAGCAACACTATCGGTTTGCCGGTGCTGCCCTGGCCGCCGTAACGCAGGTAGTGCTGGCGGATACCATTGGCTTGGACGTTGCCGCCCTGAATGAAGGTGCTCATGCGGCCGCTTCCGATTTCAGTGGGTGGTCGTAGAGGTCATAACCGTAGACCCAGGCCGGATCTTCCTGTGTGCGCAGCCAGGTGTTGGCATTGGACACCGCCTGTACTCGCGAGGCGCGGTCCTTGCGGTTGGCTTCGTATAGCTTGAACGCGGTGCGGTAATCGGTGAGCCCGGTTTCCTGCAGGCAGCGGGTCAACATGGCGGCATCTTCGATGGCCATGCCTGCGCCTTGCGCCATGTGCGGTTTCATCGGGTGGCAGGCATCACCCAGCAACACCATCCGTCCACGGCTCCAGAGCGGCAGCGGGTTGCGATTGAGCAGCGGCCATTTGGTCACGCTTTCACTGGATTCGATCAACGCTTGAACGGTGGGGTGATAGCCCTGGAATGCGTCGTACATTTCGTCGCGGCTGCTATCGACAAAGCTGCCCTGGAAGTCCCAGGCCGGGTGCGGTACGCCGGTGACGTAGTAGTACTCATCGCGCTTGCTGGTGGTGTGGTAGACCATCATGTGACGATCTTCGCTCCACCACTTCACGCAGTTTTCAAAGTCCATGTTGTACTTGGCCAGTACCTCGCCGCGAATCAAGGCGCGGTGGGCAACCCAGCCGCTGTACAGCGGTCTTTCCGCTCCGAGCAACTCTTCGCGAATTCTGGAGTTGATGCCATCGGCGCCGATGACGATGTCGACCTCGGTGATGGTGCCGTCGCTGAAGTGCAGGCGCACCAGATCATCGGTTTCCTCGATCCCAGTCAGGCGCTTGTTGAAGTGCACAGTGCCCGGCGCAATGGTCGACATTTGCAGTGCATGCAGGTCCCCGCGGTGCACGGTGATGTAAGCCGCGCCGTATTCCTTGCGAGCGAATTCACCCAAGGGGATGCGGGACAGATAGTCACCGCTGGCGCCGTCGCGGCTGAACCAGAAGTCGGGGTGCGAACCCATGTCGCTCAACTTCTGCTCAATGCCCATGCGGCGGAAGATTTTCATGATGTTGGGGCCCATGTGGATGCCCGCACCAATACGGGAAAACTCTGGCGCCTGTTCATAAACATCGACCTCGAACCCGGCTTTCTGTAACAGCGTGGCAGCAGCAGCGCCACCTAGACCGGCGCCGACGATTGCGATTTTTTGTTTGTTTCGCATGGGGGGCTTTTCCTTCGTTTTGAATATGTGGCTGGTGAGATCGGGTTGTCGTCTCGCCGTGATTTGAGTGTATACGCTATTGTTTTTGAATTGGAAGATCCCACTTGAAAAATAAAAAATCAGCGATAAATGGTGACCGTAACGCTAAGTAACCATTATTTAGCGGGGTTGTGTTGCTTTGTAACGTTTGAGTCTTTCTCTTTAGGCGTCTGTCAATTTAATGTTTTATCGTTAATAAATAGCGTATACACTTCAAATTCGTACGGGTGCCAAGCTCGCCGCCTTGCTTTGGTGCGCAGGGTGCGAGGCGTCGAACGAACTCAACAGGTTAAGAGGAAGACAAGACATGCCGGTAAGCGATTGCGAACTGACCCAGATGTTTGAACACGTGTTGAAACTGTCGAAAGTGGACTCGACTCAAAGCGTCGCGGTACTGAAAAGCCACTACTCCGACGCGCGTACCGTGCGGGCGGCCATGGACGCCGCGCAGCGTCTTGGGGCCAAGGTCTATGCGGTCGAGTTGCCGTCCTTCAATCACCCTATGGCCATGGGCAATGACATGACCGCTTACTGCGGCGACACCGCGCTGACCGGCAATATCGCCGCGCAACGGGCGCTGGAAGCGGCGGACCTTGTGGTCGACACCATGATGTTGCTGCACTCGCCGGAGCAGGAGCAGATCCTCAAGACCGGGACGCGCATACTGCTGGCGGTTGAACCACCGGAAGTGCTGGCGCGGATGCTGCCTACGCTGGCGGACAAAGAGCGGGTGATGGCGGCCGAGAAGCTGCTGAAGCAGGCGCGCTCGATCCACGTGAAGTCCAGGGCCGGCAGTGATTTCAAGGCGTTGCTCGGGCAATACCCTGCGGTCACCGAGTACGGTTTTGCCGATGAGCCTGGGCGTTGGGATCACTGGCCCAGCGGTTTTCTATTCTCCTGGCCAAACGAGGAAACCGCCGAAGGCGTACTGGTGATCGACGTCGGCGATATCCTGTTGCCGTTCAAGAATTACTCGCGAGAGAAGATCACCCTGGAAATCGAAAAGGGCTTCATTACCTCGATCCATGGTGGTTTCGAGGCCGAATACCTGCGCGACTACATGAAGTACTTCAACGACCCCGAGGTGTACGGCATCTCCCATATTGGCTGGGGTTTGCAACCGCGTGCGCAGTGGACCGCCATGGGCTTGCATGACAAAAACGACGGCATGTGCATGGATGCCCGGGCGTTCTACGGTAACTTCCTGTTCTCCACCGGGCCCAATACCGAGGTTGGCGGTACCCGAAAAACCCCGTGTCACCTGGACATCCCGCTACGCCATTGCGATATCTACCTCGATGATCAGGCGGTGGTCCTGGGTGGTGATGTGGTAGCGCCGCAGGCCTCTATCGCGCGGTGATATAAAAGAGGGGGGCACGGGACAGTGACCCACCACGATTGAGTTACCTTGATCCCCCTCGCAGGTTAATGTAAACGCCACTTACTTTTTTTTGATAGAGCTCGCCGTGCCGGATACGACAGACAACACCCCACAGACAACCGCTCCCTATGCCTTTTCCGAGCAGGTCGGTCATTTGCTGCGCAAGGCTTACCAGCGCAATATGGCGATCTTCCAGCAGAACGTCGACGATTCGCAGCTGACCGCCGTGCAGTTCATTACGCTGTGCGCCGTGCGTGATGGCGGGCCGAGCTCATTGACCGAGCTGGTCAAGGCCACTGCGGTGGATCAGGCAACCATTCGAGGCATCGTCGAGCGGCTCAAGGCGCGCGACCTGATCACCCTGGAGCCAGACCCTCAAGATCGGCGCAAAGTCATCGTTGGCCTGTCCGACAGTGGCCATCAATTAGTGCGTGACACCGTGCCTCATGCTGCCCGCGTCAGCGAACTGACCATGGGTAACCTCAACCCGGCCGAGCGCGTCGCGATCCTGTATCTGCTGCGCAAGATGATCGATGACGCCAACGATTGACGAGTAAGAACCGCCCCTGGCATTCTTTTTGCGTCTAATTAATGAAGTGGATACTTCATGAGAAAATGTAGTCAGGGGTAACGTGAGGAATCGGATAACCATCCCCCTCATCAAGCTCTAGAACCCGCATGGCACTGCGCAGGATCTGCGCAGCCTGCGCATGCGGTACCGGTCACGCCTTTTTCATGTAGTGATTACTTAATAAAAAGCCGCACCTCATCAAGAGAGCGAGCGGTAACACCTGGAGAGTGCGACATGAGTGAGCAAGCACTGGCGCCGGAAAAGACCGTGACGCTTCACGTCAATGGCCAGACCACTACGGTCTGTGCCATGGCCGACACATCGCTGTTGCTGGTGCTGCGCAATGATTTACAGCTCAACGGCCCGAAATACGGTTGTGGCCTGGGCGAGTGCGGCGCCTGCACGGTGATCATCGATGGTGTTGCGGCGCGGGCTTGCGTGTTCCCGTTGTCCGGTGCCGAGGGACGGGAAATCACCACCCTCGAAGGCATTGGCAGCCGAGAGCATCCGCACCCGGTGCAGCAGGCTTTCATTGAGGAGCAGGCGGCGCAGTGCGGCTACTGCATGAACGGCATGATCATGACGGCCAAGGCCTTGCTCGATCGCAACCCGCACCCCAGCGAGGCGCAGATTCGCAATGAGTTGTCGGCCAATCTCTGCCGCTGCGGCACCCATATCGAAATTCTTCGTGCGGTACTGCGTGCCGCCCGTCAAAAGTCTTGAACGGATTGATGACCATGACCCATGCAACGCTCACCCGTGCTCAGCTGTTGACCAAGTCCGGCGTCTTGTTGATCGTCGATCAGATCCAGCCACCGTCCGGTCCTGTGGCCAAAGGTGGCGTACCCGTGATCAAGCCCCAGGAGCTGGCGTTGTTCATTGCGGTCAACGACGACGGCAAGGTCTATGGGTTCAACGGCCACGTGGATCTGGGCACCGGTATCCGTACTTCGCTGGCACAAATCGTCGCTGAAGAGCTGGACCTGGCGCTGGATCAAGTCTGTATGGTCCTTGGCGATACCGACAGCGCACCGAACCAGGGCGCAACCATCGCCAGTGCGACCATCCAGATTTCGGCCATCCCCTTGCGTAACGCGGCGGCTGAAGCCCGGCGATTTTTGCTGGCACGGGCGGCCCGACGTTTTGCCGTTGCAGCTGACACCTTACGGATAAACAGCGGGGTAGTTAGCAGCGAAGACGGTCGCCAGCTCACGTTTGCCGAACTGGTGGAGGGCGAGCGTGACCAGTTGACGATTTCCGGCGATGCGCCGCTCAAGCGTCTGGAAGATTATCGGCTGGTGGGCAAGGGCGCAGCGCGGGTGGACATTCCCGGTAAAGCCACCGGTGAGCTGACTTACGTGCATGACATGCGGCTGCCGGACATGCTTCATGGCCGGGTGATTCGCCCGCCTTATGCCGGGCTCGACAGCGGTGATTTCGTCGGCAACAGCCTGCTGGAAGTAGACGAGTCCTCCATCGCGCACATTCCCGGCATCGTGCGGGTGGTGGTGATTCGCGATTTTGTCGGCGTGGTCGCCATGCGTGAAGAGCAGGCCGCGAAAGCCGCCCAGGCACTGAAAGTCACCTGGAAAGCCTGGAACCACAAATTGCCGAACATGGATGACATCGCGCAGGCCATTCGCGACAACCCCCGGGTGCAGCGCGTCGTGCTGGACAAGGGCAATGTTGATCAAGCTCTGGAGCAGGCCAGCGAGCGCATGGCCCGCACCTACCTGTGGCCGTATCAGCTTCACGCCTCCATCGGCCCTTCCTGCGGGCTGGCGGACTATCAAGAGGACGGCATTCGCGTCTGGTCCGGCACGCAAAACCCGCATTTACTGCGCGCTGATCTGGCATGGCTGCTGGAGTATCCGGAAGAGCGGATCGAGATCATCCGCATGGAAGCGGCAGGTTGTTACGGGCGTAATTGCGCCGACGACGTGTGCGCCGATGCGGTGTTGCTGTCCCGGGCCGTCGGCGTGCCGGTACGGGTGCAACTGACCCGCGAGCAAGAGCACGTATGGGAGCCCAAGGGCACGGCGCAACTGATGGAGGTCGATGGAGGCATCAATGTCGATGGCGGGGTGGCCGGTTACGATTTTCAGACCAGCTACCCGTCCAATGGTGCACCGACCCTGGCACTGCTGCTGACGGGGCGCGTCGAACCGGTGGCGGCGATGTTCGAAATGGGCGACCGCACCTCGATCCCTCCGTATGATTTTGAACACATGCGCGTGAGCGTAAACGACATGGCGCCCATTGTTCGGGCTTCGTGGATGCGGGGCGTGTCGGCGCTGCCCAATACCTTCGCCCATGAGTCGTATATCGATGAATTGGCCTTTGCCGCGGGTGTCGACCCCATCGAGTACCGTTTGCGTTATCTGAATGATGAGCGCGCCTCGGATCTGGTCAAAGCCACTGCTGCCCGCGCCGAATGGACACCGCGTACGCAGCCGATGCAAATCCCGGAGCAAGACAACATCCTGCGCGGCCGGGGTTTTGCCTATGCCCGTTACATTCACAGCAAATTTCCAGGCTTCGGCGCGGCGTGGGCGGCGTGGGTCGCGGACGTGGCGGTGGACAAGCGCAGCGGCGAAGTGTCAGTCACCCGCGTGGTGATCGGTCATGACGCCGGGATGATGATCAATCCGACCGGTGTTCAGCATCAGATTCACGGCAATGTGATTCAGTCCACCAGTCGCGTGCTCAAGGAGCGCGTGACCTTTGAAGAGTCCGCCGTTGCCAGCAAGGAATGGGGCGGTTACCCGATCCTGACATTCCCCCAGGTGCCGGAAATCGATGTGCTGATGATGCCGCGCCAGAACGAAGCACCCATGGGGGCGGGTGAGTCGGCGGCAGTGCCGAGCGCGGCAGCGATAGCCAATGCGATCTACGACGCCACCGGGATTCGCTTTCGTGAACTACCGATCACCGCTGAGCGTGTGCTGGCCGCGCTCAAAGGATCGGCGGACGAAGCGAATGCCAATCCTCCTGATTCGCCAAAGGCCAAGCGCTCGAAATGGTTGTTTGGCTCATTGTTCGCAGCGTTCGGCGCGATACTTGGCGTGGCTGCCACGGCTTTGCCCTGGCGCGCGGAAATCGCACCGATCACGCCACCCAGCGCGGGCACCTGGTCTGCGGCGACGCTGGAGCGAGGGCGTTTGCTGGCGGCAGTCGGCGATTGCGCGGTGTGCCACACAGCGCCAGGCGGCGCGACCAATGCTGGCGGGTTGGCAATGCAGACGCCTTTCGGAACGCTGTACAGCAGCAACATCACACCTGACCCGAAAACCGGAATTGGCAGTTGGTCCTATCCCGCGTTCGAGCGGGCCATGCGCGATGGCATCAGTCGCGATGGCAAGAATCTGTATCCGGCATTTCCTTACACGGCCTTCCGAAATATCAACGACGCCGATATGCAGGCGCTGTACGCGTACCTGATGTCACAGGCCCCGGTGAGCCAGCCAGCCAAGGTCAACGACATGCAGTTCCCATTCAACATGCGGCCACTGATGGCGGGTTGGAACGCGTTGTTCCTGCGCAAGGGTGAAATCCAGGTGCAGCCGCAACGCAGTGAGCAGTGGAATCGCGGCGCCTACCTGGTCAATGGACTGGGTCACTGCGCGGCCTGTCATTCACCGCGCAACCTGATGGGCGCGGAGAAGGGCGGTAAAAATTTCCTGGCGGGCGGCATGGTCGATGGCTGGGAAGCGCCTGCGCTCAATGGCTTATCCAAATCGCCTACGCCGTGGACTGAAGATCAATTGTTCACCTACCTGAGCAGTGGTTATTCCGATGCCCACGGTGTCGCGGCGGGCCCCATGGGGCCAGTGGTTAGCGAATTGGCGAAGCTGCCCAAAGCAGACATACGGGCGATGGCGGTGTACCTGGCGTCGCTCGATGGCACGGCGCAAGCACAGACTCGCTCAAGCACACAAACCGTAGCGCAACCCAGTGTCACCGCAGTGTCGTTGAGCAATGGTCGGCGGGTGTTTGAAGGTTCCTGCCAAGGCTGTCACGCCGATGGTCTTGGGCCGAAACTGTTTGGTGTCAGTCCCTCGTTGGCGACTAATACCAACCTTCACAGTACGCTGCCAGACAACCTGCTGAAGGTCATTTTGCAAGGCATCTCCAATCCGGCGACGCCGGACCTTGGTTATATGCCAGGCTTCAAGGACAGCCTGTCCAACAGGCAAATCGCCGAACTGACGGCATACCTGCGCAATCGCTTCGCCTCAGCTGAACCTGCGTGGCAAGGGCTGGAGCAGAAGGTCGCGCACTTGCGGGCCAATCCCGGAACTCATTGATCAGAGAGTCACTGAGACGCAGGCAGTGTCAACACGCCGCGCACCACCAGATCGCTGATGAACGCCAGCCAGTCCTGCTGCTGGCCTTGATCCGCCAGGTCTTGACCCAGAAATGAGGTGAGGGTGTGCCGGTTGGAGTTATAGAAGTAGCAGAGTGAAGCGATCATCAAGTAGACGTGATTGATGTCGATGTCCTGGCGAAACACCCCCTGCCGCTGACCCGCTTCGATGATCGGTGTGATCACGCCCAGCGTGGTGCCGGATAAGCGACGAAGCTCACTGGACTGCCTGGCGTGCGTGCCCTCGTGCAGGTTTTCGATATTGAGGATAGCGACGAATTCCGGATGCTTTACGTAGTAATGCCAGACGAATGCTACCCGATCACGCAGGGCCTGCACGGGGTTCGAAAGGTCCGGGCGTAGCATGCTTTCGGCTTGGTTGAATGCTTCATAAGTGTGCTCAAGCACCCGTACAAAGAGGTTTTCCTTGCTGCCGAAATAGTAATAGATCATCCGGTCATTGGACTCGGCTTCACTGGAGATCTGTTCGATCCGCCCGCCCGCATAACCATCACGGGTGAAGACCTTGACCGCGGCCTTGAGAATACGAGCCTTGGTCTGGTCGGCCTGCTGGGCTCTGATACCTGTTTTTTTGTTCACGCTGTTGCCCTTGACGATTATGCGTAGCGATATTTATGGCCAGGAAATGACATGCCATTGCGTGGTAGTGCGCCACCGATCTCTGAACTGGGCACTCCGGCCAAAGGGTTTCTTTGGGCGCCCCGGGTTTTCTCGTACACCGTTATGCATTAGCTCGATGGCACATTGTTCTTCGACGAATGCAAGGGAATGAATAGTACTCCCGTTCACTGCGTTCGGCGGGTTGTTGGCAACGCTGTTTTTCCCCGCAAACGAGGGGCCGATCACTTGAAGACGATGCGCAGCAATCAACTGAATTTGACCCGGGAGAGTGACCATGTCTGATGTGTACGCCTTGCTCGATGCATTGGATCAAGCCAACAGCACAAAGATCGATGCTGTGCTCGCCACGGTCGTCAAGGTCGAGGGCTCGGCCTATCGGCGTCCGGGTGCGAGGATGCTGATTCCGCATTTTGGCCAGACAGTCGGAACCATCAGTGGTGGTTGTCTGGAACAGGAGTTGGCCAAGAAGGCCTGGTGGTTAACTGAGTCCGGCGAGGCAGTGGTTCGTCGTTACAGCACTGCTGCCCAGGAAGATGAGGACGCCGATGATGAAGACGCGGCGCTGACGTTTGGTCTGGGCTGCAACGGTACCGTGCATGTACTCCTGGAACGCCATGATGCCGGCAAGCAGAGTCTGTTGCTCGATGTGCTGCAACAGGTGAAGGCCACCGGTCAACCGGCAGCACTGGCAACGGTCATCTCGGTGGGTCGAAAAAACCGTGTGCAGGTCGGTGCTCGAATGGGACTGAACGCCTTTATGAACGCGTGTGAGGGCATCCGCTGCCAAGCGCTTCAACACACCCTGCAGGGTGATTTGCGCAGTACCCTTGCGCGCAAGAAGTCTCAGTTGATGATTTACGGAAGCGGAGCCAATGAAGTCGAGGTCTTTCTTGAATACATCGCGCCACAGCGTCGACTGATGATCTTTGGCGCGGGTCATGACGCCCAGCCTTTGGTGCGGTTCGCCAGGGATTTGAACTGGCATGTCACGGTGGTGGACGGGCGTGCGCATTTTGCTCGCCCGGAACGGTTCCCTGGAGCAAGCCAGGTCATTGTTGCGCCTATCGACGAGCCTTTTAACTTATCCAGTGCTGTCGACGGTGCCGCAGTGGTGATCATGACCCACAGCTATCGACAGGATCGGTATTGGCTGGAAAACGTTTTGCAATGCTCTCCCGCCTATGTCGGGCAGTTGGGTCCTCGAGAGCGAACAGAACGACTGCTTGATGAGATGGGCGCATCGGACCGTTCGCCAGAAGTTGTGCCCGGGCTTCATTATCCGATTGGGTTGGATTTGGGGGGCGATACCCCGGCGAGCGTGGCCTTGGCCATTGTTGGCGAGATCACGGCCTACCTCAATGAACGCAGTGGCGGCATGCTGAAATACCGCAAGACCACCATTCACCAAGCTTGTGAGCCAACCCGCTCTCCAGCGGTGGGCGGCCTGCAGGCGAAAATGGAAGCGTAGCGGCTGCAGGGACTTGTGCAGCTTTGTGGTTCAGGCTTTCTAAACTGGCAGATCACCTGCTGTGTCCTCTGTACCGCCGTTTTTATTTGCTCCCTGAGGATTCGGCCGGCATCTTCAGCGGTCAGCGACTCGAGTTCTTTGATGTTGATTTTGGCCATGAAATGGACTCCCCCTACTTTCCCCCCCACAAAAACCACTGGCTCTCGGTGGATTCTTCACCTCTTTCGGAGGAGATGGACGCAAGATTTCTGTGTGCCAATGTCCCCGCAGGAAGTTTGGCGATGGAGGGCAGGGAGGAACACCCCTAGTAAGTGTCCTAGCTTCAGTCCTACAACATCTGTCTCCAATTGCACCGAGTGTGAGTTGGCAACTCCATTGGGTTGTTATCGGCTCAGCCGATTTAAGCCTTCGAATTATCGATTTGTGCTGCTATCGATGGGGCTTGAGTATGGGGCCACTTCCAACAATAAAAATCGAAGGCCCCGCCATGATTGCCCGATTCCATAATCCTGTTGATACACGTTTCGGCTGGGATAGCCTCCGGGAACTTGCCTCAATCACCGAAAATCAGACCGTGGCCCTTGTGATCTTTCCCGAAGCACGAGGACTGGGATTAGTGGATCGTATTCAGGATCTGTTGGGCGACCGGCTGGTGTACATCGTTGAAGATGTTCAACCCAATCCTGATGTTGCTCAATTGCGTAGCACCTATGAGCGGTTCTGGCGGGAAGCGGGTGATTGCCACGCAGTCCTCGCCGTGGGTGGCGGTAGCGCGATCGACACCGCCAAAGCGCTCATCGTCGGCACCGAATCAGGCAGCTTTGATGAGTTGCTCACTTTGTTGGCTGCGGGCAAACCCTTTGTTCCTGCGCGTTGCAAACAACTGATTGCTGCGCCCACCACGGCGGGGACAGGGAGCGAAGTCACTCCGTGGGCTACTATCTGGGATACAGAGAATCAAAAGAAATATTCCCTGCACCTGGACTGTACCTGGCCCAAGGTCGCCATTATCGACCCGAAGTTGATGCTGACAGTACCTGCCGGTGTCACCGTTTCTACCGGCCTGGACGCCCTGTCGCATGCGCTGGAGTCGATCTGGAACATCAATGCCAACCCGATTTCGGACACCTTTGCCATCTCCGCCATTGAAGACATCCTCGAGTGCCTGCCGTTGTTACGCCGTGACCTGACCAGCAAGGAGCTGCGTTCACGAATGGCACTGGCCGCACTTAAAGCCGGGATGGCCTTTTCCAACACCAAAACTGCGTTGGCCCACTCCATTTCTTACGAGATGACTCTGCGTCACGGGCTACCTCATGGTATCGCCTGCTCCTTCACCTTGCCGTTGGTCTTGGGCCTGGCTTGGGGACATGACGAAGCGCGCGACCGGATCCTGCAACGGGTATTCGGCAATGACCTCGCCGAAGCGCAGGCACAACTACGCGATTTCCTGCACAGCCTTGATGTGAAAACCGAGTTTGCCGACTACGGCATCACGGCAAAGGAAGCCGAGGAGATGATTAATTTCGCCATGCAAGGCGCGCGAGGCAAGAACTTCATCGGCGCGAAAGCGGCCTAGCGGTTTCTCCCTCGAAGCACTGTCGCGACGTGACGGCCGCGGCAATTTCCTGATGCACCAAGAGTGCACCCTCCGACTCGCTCGGAGGGAACGAACAATAATAAGGAAAAGATCATGAATCGTGCCCAAACCATGCCAGGTCTCGCAATATCCACTTCATCGTTCCGAGTCGCACAGTGGCGCATGCTACTGGCGGCCATGTTCTGCTATCTGTTTTTCTACACCGGTCGGCAAACCTTTGGTTTTGCCATCCCGGGTATTCAGGCCGAGTTCGGCTTTACCAAGGAACATCTGGGCTGGGCCTCGGCGGCCATGCTCTGGGCCTACGCCATTGGCCAAGCCATCAATGGCAATCTCGCCGATAAGTTCGGTGGCCGGCGCATCATGACTGCCGGCGCGGTGTTGTCCTGTGCGGCTAACTGGATGACCAGCTTCGCCCATGGTTTTACCGCTCTGATCCTGCCCTGGGGGATCAACGGTTATTTCCAAGCCTTGGGTTGGGCGCCGGGTAGTCGACTCATTTCCAATTGGTGGAGTGCGGGCGAGCGCGGCAAGGTGTATGGGTTTTATGTGTTCGCTGCAGGTTGTGCCTCGGTCCTTTCTTATGTCACCTCGATCGTCGTGCTCGAGGTGCTGCAACTGGAGTGGCGCTGGATCTTCCGTTTGCCGGTGCTGCTGATGCTGGCGGGGGGCATCATCTTCTACCTGGTGGCGCGTGAGCGTCCGCAGGACATGGGTTTTGAACCGCTCGCCGACACCGGGGTGGCCAACGCCGATGACAAGAACCACGAAGTGGCTCACGGTGAAGTCGAAACCTCGGCGCAACGCTATAAAGCGGTGCTGAAGAATGCCCGCTTGATCATCGCCGCCGTGTCGCTGGGATTCCAGAACGCGGCCCGCTATGGCCTGATCGTCTGGGTACCGGTGCACTTTCTGGGCGCCAACTGGAAAAGCGGCGACAGCCTGGTCGATCCAAAGTGGATTACCGTAGCGCTGCCGGTTGGCATGGCCATCGGTGCCCTCAGCAATGGCTGGGTGTCGGACAAACTGTTCGGTTCCAAACGCTACCTGGCAATCATGCTTTACATGTTCCTCGGCGCGGCAACCAGCCTGTGGATGTGGAGCCTGCCGCCGCATAGCGCCCTCGGTCTGGTGGCGTTGTTCCTCTGCGGTTTCTTCGTCTACGGTCCGGCGTCGAGCTTTTGGGCCTTGTGCCCGGACCTGGTCGGTGCCAAACGAGCAGGTACGGCCACCGGCGTGATGAACTTCGCGTCCTATCTGTTTGCAGGTCTGGCCGAGCCCCTGATCGGGGGCATGCTCGATGCTACCGGGAACACCTCTCTGATCTTCATCGTGGTCACTGCCGCCTGCCTGTGCAGTGCCTCGGTGGCACTGTTCATACGACGTTGATTGCTAGGCTATAGATGCTTGAATCAGAGACGGTCGCTCAGGAATAGGAACTTTTATGTACCAGTATCACAAATGGCTACGTTCCTTTCACGCGGTAGCGAAGACCGGCAGCTTCACGCTCGCTGCCGAGTTCCTGAGCGTTGGTCAGTCAACGGTCAGCGAGCAGGTTACTGCGCTGGAAAAAAAGTACTCCGTGGAACTATTCCACCGTCGTGGCCGCTTTATCGAAATGAGCTGGGCCGGACACCAGCTCTATGCGATCACCCAAGGTCTATTCGGCCAAGAGGATGAAGCTGTGCAACTTCTTCAAAGTTTCAAACAGCACAAAACCGGAATGCTGCGACTGGGGGCTGTATCTCCGCCCATTGCGATGAACCTGACTTACGAATTGATGCAGAGGCATCCGGACATAGAACTGGAAACTTCGTTCTCTCCTGAGAAAGAGACGCTGGATCGCCTCTTCAACTTTGATATCGATGTGGCGATTCTTGCTCTCTCAGAATTCGATCAGCGTTTTCACACTCAGCTTTACCGGCGCTATCCGATTATTGCTGTTGTCCGCGATGATCATCCTTGGGCCAGTCAGAAAGAGGTGCACGTCGAGCAGATCAGCGCAGAGAGGTTGGTTCTTCGTGAAAAAAGCTCGCGGACTCGTCAACTGGTGGAGGAAAGCTGCAAGAGCCTGGGCGTTGAGCTGAACTGCGTCATGCAATTGAATAGCCGTGAGGCGATCGTCCACGCCATCGCCAAGGGCATCGGAATCGGCTTTGTTTCTGCCGTCGAGTACGCCGAAACCCCAGGCACAAAACCGATCACTTTTGTTGATCACCCATTTTTTATTGATTACCACCTGTGCTGCCTCGGTATTCGCAAAAATCGGCCGATGCTCGCAGAGTTGTTCGACTCGAGCCCTACGCCGATAACCTGATCCCGTAACGCGTTTGAACAATCAATAGGCCTACTTCTTGATGATGAGAGGGACGGCCTTCACATACCCAAAAAATGGAGACTCACCATGCACTACAAACAACCTTCCCAACTGCAAGCCGTGGTTTTGGACTGGGCAGGCACCGTCGTTGACTTCGGCTCTTTCGCACCGACCCAAATCTTCGTCGAAGCCTTCGCCGAGTTTGGCGTTGCGGTCTCCCTGGAAGAAGCCCGCGGGCCGATGGGCATGGGCAAGTGGGATCACATTCGCACGCTGTGCAACGAGCCACAGATTGCCGCACGTTACCAGGCCGCCTTCGGCCGCCTGCCCACCGACGAGGATGTCACCGCTCTTTACGAGCGCTTCATGCCGTTGCAGATCGAAAAGATCGCCCTGCACTCTGCGTTGATTCCCGGTGCTCTCGATACTATCAACGGCTTACGCGACAAGGGTCTGAAAATCGGCTCCTGCTCGGGTTATCCGGCCGTGGTCATGGAAAAAGTCGTAGAGCTGGCCCGTAAGAACGGCTACGTCACCGATCACGTCGTGGCCACTGACGAAGTGCCTAACGGCCGTCCGTACCCAGCCCAGGCCTTGGCGAACGTGATTGCCCTGGGGATCAGCGACGTGGCTGCCTGTGTGAAAGTCGATGACACCTGGCCGGGCATCCTCGAAGGCCGCAGCGCGGGCATGTGGACGGTCGCACTGACCTGTTCCGGCAACGCACTGGGTCTGACCTATGAGGAATTCAAAGACTTGTCCCTGGAGGAGTTGGCCGAAGAACGCACACGCATCATCAAGATGTTCGAAGGCTCTCGCCCGCACTACCTGATCGACACCATCGTCGATTTGCCGACTGTCATTGAAGACATCAATGCGCGCCTGGCACGCGGAGAAACCCCACAGGGTTCCTGATTCTGCACGGTTTGTGTCACTGACAGTGGCCGTCCCCCGGACGGTCACAACCCAAAACAACAAGAGAATCCGACCATGAACTACGCCCACCCAGGCACTCCCGGTGCCATCGTTTCCTTCAAGTCCCGTTATGGCAACTACATCGGCGGTGAGTTCGTTGCGCCGGTCAATGGTCAGTACTTCACCACCACCTCGCCTGTGAATGGCCAACCGATTGCCGAATTCCCCCGCTCTAGCGCCGAAGACATCGAAAAGGCGCTGGACGCTGCCCATGCAGCCGCTGATGCCTGGGGCAAGACCTCGGTGCAGGACCGCGCCTTGGCGCTGCTGAAAATTGCCGACCGCATCGAACAGAACCTCGAACTGCTGGCCGTCACCGAAACCTGGGACAACGGCAAAGCCGTGCGTGAAACGCTGAATGCCGACATCCCGCTGGCCGTGGACCATTTCCGCTACTACGCCGGTTGCATCCGTGCCCAGGAAGGCAGCTCAGCGGAAATCAACGAACACACCGCCGCCTATCACTTCCACGAACCACTGGGCGTAGTCGGGCAGATCATCCCGTGGAACTTCCCGATCCTGATGGCCGCCTGGAAACTCGCCCCGGCCCTGGCCGCCGGTAACTGCGTGGTGCTCAAGCCTGCCGAGCAAACCCCGCTGGGCATCACCGTGCTGGTCGAACTGATCGGCGACCTGCTGCCACCCGGCGTGCTGA